>JBFZBH010000281.1:0-3255 GCA_041308525.1 Phycisphaerae bacterium
AATGCCTCGCACTGGATTGTCTTGCCGTAAAGATTTTTGCTGTTAAGTGCATATACCCGCAGCGTCGGCCCATCAACCTTGCACAAAAGCCCGCGGCGGACAAGCTCATGAAAAGCAAACTTGCGCATCGAAATCTCATTCGAATCAGAACTTCCTGTATCCTCTATGATGTTGATTAAAAACACGGTTTCGATAATTTCAATCCCTGATGTCGAATCGATTTTTTCCTTTGCAGCTCTTTTTCGTTTTGCAGGTGTATTACTTTGCGAAATCTCAGTTACTGGTATAGGCTCCTGCGGTGCCGTTAAAAGGTCGTGATAGAATTTTTTACGCGCCTCCTGTTTTTTCTGCAGGTTTATTTTATAGAGCCCTTTGCCGGATTCGCGCTGTGCATCAAAATAATCTGCCTGCCTCCCATTTGGTTTTGTCGCCTTTTTCCTGAATGATGTCCATACCCCGATACCAGCCGCCAAAATCACCAATACAAGTATCGTTATCCAGGCGGAATCCTCGCCGTTGCTCGTATTTGCTGCCAGCACTTCCTGTATGATAAGAAAATTCATAAATTTTCTTACATCCGGCCCAAACTCATTTCTACCAGAGCCAATTGCCCTGACAACACAAATAGCTAAACGGAAGCTTCCGCGCCGGCCTTGCCCGAAAGCCCTAAAAAATTGCCAGTTTACAGCGACAGTCAATTATGAGTGTTTGATATTGTGTTCAGTCCTCAGCGTCAGCTCTTTCATCGCCTCGCATTGGATTGTCTTGCCGTAGATATCATTGTCATTAAGAGCATAGACCTTCAACGCGTAGCTGTCGATTTCGCTCTGCTGCTGCCTGCGAAGGACCTCATTGAAGCATAGCCTCCTCATTGTGATGTCTGTTTTCTCCAGACTGCCTGTGCTTTCAATGACTCCGAGCAGAAAATCCAGCTCGAGCAGCTCCATTCCGCTGTTCAAATCTTCACTTCGCTCTTTTGTCTGCACAACTGCTGAGCTTTCCTGCTCAGCCGCCTGTTCGGTTTCACCCGGCCGCAGTTCCACAATTCTTTCACCCGGTTTCTTAACTTCCTGTTTTTTTACTGTGCCCCAGTTCATTCCTTGAACCTCCTAAAAATATGAGAACTTTTATGCACACTTTATACTGATATATCGGCTTTTGCTCTTCAGAACCCTTAACCTGAAAATTTATACACTATTTTCACCGCCATTCAAACAAATTCATTGCATATTTTCGAGTTGGACCAAGGCCTTATCTTGTCAATTCGGGATGAAAAAGATATTTACGCTGCAGTTGAAAGATTTATATCTGCTCTTTCACAGCTTAATGAAATGGCTTCTGATTTAATTTGATTAGGCAGTAAAACAGGTGTTTTCACTTCGAACGTTTTCTGCGCCTGTCTCTGCCGCTGCGTTTGTCCTGATTACCCGACCTGTAAGCAAAGCGCCTTCGGTCCTCTCCGCTCCGCCGCTCCGTCCCGCTCCAGCCCCTTTTTTTATTGTCGCTAATCTCCATTTTGACCTCTTCGGACTCTATTGAACCATCTGACAGGTCTATCTCGAGCTCCTGCAATGAAGCCCCTGTAACAGCCTGCCCTTTTTTTGCATTCTTCTTATTCATCGCTTCCTAAACAATTACGCACAAAATCAGCCAGTCCTTATCCCGGCAATCTTTGACCGATAAAAACATAGCATTTTCAATCCTTCTTTTTCGGCAATTTTAGGATAAAAGATAAATCCATTGATATGAAAAAAACGCAATTTCAGCCCCTGTGTATGCTTAAAACAAAATAAATCAGCGATTCCAGGTATCCGGAAGAATTGTAGTCTGAATAAGCGTTTTAAGCTGCTGCTGCCGCAAATAAGTCTCTGCAGGGTCACGGGCAACACCGTATCCGCCCATCCCTATCCCGCCCATTCCCATACCGCCCATACCATAACCCCCGCCCGGATAACCGCCATACCCCACGCCATATCCGCCAACTCCCAGGGACGTTCCCGTCCCAATCGTTCCATAATTCCCATACAAGCCGCCCCCGCCGTATCCGCCTCCATACTGATTGTATCCGGCACCTCCTCGAGGGTATCCGCCCATATTCCCATAACGGCCTGCTCCGCCCGTGTAATTATTTTGCCCGTAAGCACCGCCGCCCATTTGATTTCCGAATGAATTATACCCTCCCATTGCACCATACGGATTCGAAGGAGCTGCTGTAACATCGCAGACATTATAAAACTGTGTCACCTTATCATTCGGCTTCGATGCTTTTAATCCCACAATAATTACACCGTCCTTTATCCAGTAATCGAGCTGCCCGTTCTCTGATGATGCAGAATCCAGCACAAATCTCAGTGCTGTGCCAAGCTTCGCTCCGGAAAGCCCTTCCATCGATACCGGCTTGATTCGCTCTATGCCCGCCTTTTCAAGCTGCCCCCACAAAACCACCATTTTCAACGGCGGTTTTGTCGAATTGCGCAGTACTTCAAGTGCCTGCTCTAGAGTCATATCTGCTAAATCAGATTTCGTCGATGACACCGCAGCAGTCTTTTTTATTGCTTCCTTATTGTTTGCATCTGCCGTATTTGCAGCAGCAGCATTAGCATCTGGTTTTGAAAGTTGCGATGAAGATTGTTTCACAGTTGAAGGTTTAACAGCATCTGCTGTTTTGCTGCTTGTCTGGCTAAAAGCGCCTGTATTCAGTAACAATATAGTCAACACTGATATGATAGCAATTAAGGCCTTCATAACATTTCTCCTTAAATGGAGCCCATATCTGCCTTTAATCTTCTATTATTATAGTCGTTTGAACATATATTTTATTTCAAAAAATCTCCTTGTCAAGCAAAAAATTTCTGACAAAAATGAAAATTTAATATTATACAAAAAAAGGTTGAAAACAGGCCCAAAAGCGGTTAAATTGGCAAAGTTCCGGCAAAAATACGCTTTTTTTGCTAAAAAAATGGCACAAAAAAGTAGAATTTTTTATTCTATAAAGAAGTTTCAGGAAAGGAGCTGTTATGAAAACCTCTGTCACTTTTTTCACAAGTCTGTTTATTTTTATATTTGCCATTTCCTCACCAGCAGCACAAGAGGCAAGAACAACGCAGCCGCGGACTACTTGGAGACCCGCCGGTAACAGGATAATGACCAGATGGGCAAAGAAAATTGACCCGCAAAATGTCTGGCCTGAATATCCGAGGCCGATGTTGGTTCGCAGCGAATGGAAGAATCTAAACGGTTTATGGGAATATGCCA
>JBFZBH010000282.1:0-7820 GCA_041308525.1 Phycisphaerae bacterium
CACCAGAAGCTTGAATATATTGTCATTGAGCACGCCCAGGAACTGCGTGATGTTAAGCCAGCCGAAGGTGCTCGGTGCTTTCAACGCATCTTTTTCCATCAGGTATTCTCCAGAGAAATCAGAAAAATTATAGCATACATCAGGAGCGATTAAAACTGCTCTTTAATTGTCACCGGTTCATTCGCATACAAGCGGCTCATTGCCGGTTTTAAGCAGGAGACTATCCTGCCACTTTTGCTCTGAACCGCTCTCTCTGCTTCGGGCAAAACCATATTCTATTCCATCGATAACACAATCGTGCCGGCTGCCGTCAGAAAAAATGCTTGATGGATATTTGCCGGCGATGGTTGCATAATACCATCGCCAGGGGAACCTGTGGTCTTTGACAGCGGCGTCGAACTGAGTAATATCAATATTGTGCGCATGCTTTAATTTTAATTCGGTCCAGGTGCCGGTATAGTCTCGGGTAAAATAATGCTCGACAAATAACTGCTGTCCATCTTTAACAGGAATGTCACCGAGCAAATCTGTATCAGCGACCGAGGGCGCGTATGCATCAAGAAACGTAAGATGCAAATCGGCTGACGTATTCTCCGCAATTATTTTTGCTGCCTCATTTACGACCCAGCAGCCGCTCGAATGGCCTATCAGATGTATATGTGCGAGGGCGGGAAATTTTCTCAGGACCTGCGATGCGAGAGCCGGACCTGCTTTTTCTTTTGCAAAATGGACCGCATCCGCGGGATTTATCTCGGCCGCTCCTTGCGACCAGTCGAAAAAACAGCTCGCCCACAATTGCGAATCTGCCTTTTTTGCGATTTCACCGGCCATATCCTCCGGCCATCTGTTCTTTCCGGAATCAATCCAGCCGTGAACAGTGATAACAAGGAAGGTCTTGTTTACTATGCTGCTGTTTGCCGTGTTTTGCAGTGTCCCGCTGACAGGACGGCGTCTGCATATTATTAAAAACAAAAGGCACACCGCCGCAGTGAATATAAGAATTAATTTCAAAGTTCTTTTTGCCATAACCATTCTTGTAATAAATTAAAAATATGATTCTTTATATTCCGCAATGATTGTTCATATATGTATTATATATTAGTAAACATATTGGTCAACTGCAATTTTCGGATCTCTATAAAAATCAGAAAAGGCGGTGGTGTCTTAAAAGATTGATTGTTGCCAACAGGAATTGTAGGATATATCCATCTATGAAAATGAAACTAACAAAATACGGCCTGCCGCAGGTTGTCATCTTCCCGGCAATCATTTTACTGGCAATGGCAATATGTCCGATAATATGGCCAAATGCATCACCAGGTTGGATTTTCTGGGTAATCGAAGGGGTGTTATTAGTAATTCTGATTTGGGCATTATCATTCTTTCGGGACCCATTGCGAATCAGCCCAACAGGCAAAAAAATTTTCCTTTCTCCTGCTGACGGAAAAGTCACGGATATTGAAATCGTCGAAAATGATTATATTGGGGGGAAAACCCTGCGAATTGGTATTTTCTTAAGCATTTTCGATGTTCATATTAATCGCGCCCCCTGCGATGTTCTGGTCGAAAATATTATATACCGCAAGGGTCAATACCGAAATGCGATGAATCCCGTTTCGGGGAAGGTCAATGAATCGAATGACCTGTATCTTGTCAGAATTAACGAACCTGCCGACAGGCTCATCGTAAGGCAAATAAGCGGTGCGATAGCAAGACATATTATCTGCCGCACGCACGCCGGCGAAAAATTAACTGGCGGAGAGGCTTTCGGAATGATAAAATTCGGGTCAAGGACAGAATTATATCTGCCCGGGGACGGAAAAATTGAGATATCAGTCAAAAAAGGCGATAAAGTAAAAGCGGGCCTGACGGTCCTGGCAAGATATACAAATCAGGGATAAATATGCGAAGATGGAAGCCAAAAGACGGAAGATTTCACTTGTCGAAATATAGGCGGCAGAGGTTAAGGTACATAACGGTGCTGCCGTCGCTGGTGACAATTCTTAACGGCGTTTTCGGCTTTGCATCGATAGTCCTGGCTTCTCACGGCAAGTTTGCCCAGGCAGGCTACATACTTATTCTTGCTATGATTGCCGATGTTCTCGACGGGCAGCTTGCACGGATAAGCAAAAATACATCGAGCTTCGGCGGGCAGCTCGACAGCCTCTGCGACGTTATAAGCTTCGGAGCAGCGCCGGCATTTTTGATGTTCAAAATACTCGAGTACAGGCTGGAGCCTGCCAACCTTCCGCTTCTTGAGCGTTTCATAGCAGTAGCTGCAACAATCTATTTTTGCTGCACGGCAATTAGGCTGGCGAGGTTTAATGTAGAGAATGTCCGTGATGAATCCGCGCATACCAGCTTCACCGGCCTGCCCTCCCCTGCAGCTGCAGGCGTTGTCATAAGCCTTGTGATATTTCATCAGGACAAGCTCGCAGAGCTCTTTGCCGCCGGCACGCGGGAATATCGCATCTTCGACAAATTAATTATGTATTCACTGCCGTTTGCCACACTGGCGGCAGGTGCAAGCATGTTGTAAACCAGTATATCAGCGGCAAAAAACCGTTTACTCACCTGGTATGGCTTTTAATGGCACTGGTTGTCATTGTGATGAACCCGCAGATAGCCCTTGTAATTCTTTTCTGCGGTTTCGCGTTAAGCGGCTTTATAAGATGGGTTTACTATAAAGTCACGAAAAAGCATGAAAAAACGGCTGTCATTGCAGGCCATCAGCCGCCCGCTGCCTCTACTGGCGGAGGAGATTTCCCCAGTCAGGGCGGTAACGTTTGACATAGGTTTTAGTCTGAAGCCCTACCTGCGGAGTCCAGCCTTCGCTGCCCTTATTGCGATTGAGGTCATAATACAATTCGGTCACTCCTGCAAGCCGCCCGAGAGTTTTTCTGCCATCAGGGCTTGCTTCCAGCCCAACGACCTGCATGCCGTAACAAAAGCTGCTGCTATCGACAGTCGGCAGAATATTTCTTATCTGGGCGGTGAATTCGAGAGGCGCTTCAGACGGCATCGGCGAAAAGCGGACGCGGACAAACTGGCCTTCCCTGAAATCAGGCTGCTGGGAAGCTTCGATAGCCATTTGAAGGCCGCCTGCTGAGAGGTCAATAAGTTTGCCCTGCCAGTGATGGTCTTCTTCGATATTTACCTGGCCGCAGCGCCTATGCCAGATATCAACAGTGATTTGCAATTTTTCGGGAACTCTTACCCTGAAATAACTTCTTCGGGAGATAAGCTCCATCTGTTCGGGAATCTCGAGCATTATTATTCCAGCCGAGGCGGAAGATGAAAAACCGAAATCAGCAACTTTTGTTTCGAATATAAATTTGCCGCCTTCGTGCTTGACGGCCAAACCGACGGACTGACTTACCTGGACGTTAATCGGCCGGGGCTTTACCTCTGAGAGGAAGAGTAATTTGCCTTCTGTCGGCTGAGAGGGTGAAGGCAAAAGCGTGATGAATAAACCGTTGTCTTCGAGCCTTACCAGCAGGACCTTTGCCACGTGCCATTTGTCCCGCGACAGATAGCACATTGAAGCTGCCGTTTTTTTCTCGATGACAGACTGTAAAATTCTTTTCGTTTCCGGACCGCGCAATAATACTACTTCATTCACGTGCCTTCCCCCTGTCAGCTTTCAGAAACAACTGAAAGGCTGCATCATCAAAATTTGTCTTGCCCTCTATATAAAAATATAAGAAAAAACAGTGAGCCTGCAAAATTACGAAAATAAACAATTCTTTAAAAGCATGTTCCTATAAAATCGGTTTTTTCGAAACTGCAAACAGCGATTGATGAGCCGAAGACAAATTTTTCCTTATACATAAAAATGTTGAAAATTGCCCCAAATCGTAATATGCTGTTGGCTGCCAAATGCAGGCAGGAAAATAAAAACGGACAAAATTGTGAGGACCAGATATGGCCGAGGATAGAAAAATATACACAAGCCCGCTCGTCGAGCGAAACGCCTCTGTTGAAATGTCTCAGCTTTTCGGGGCACAAACCAAATTCGGGACATGGAGAAGATTGTGGCTTGAGCTTGCGAAGGCACAAAGAAAGCTTGGACTTAAAATCACGCAGGCACAGATAAGCCAGTTGGCGCAGCACCTCGACGACATTGATTTTAAGAAGGCTGCACAATACGAGACAAAATTCCGTCACGATGTGGTAGCACATATACACACCTTCGCCGAAGCAGCACCGAAGGCAAGGGCCATTATTCATCTGGGCGCAACAAGCTGTTACGTCACCGATAACACAGACCTGATTATTATGCGTGACGGGCTTAAGATAATCTGCGGGAAACTTGCAGCCCTGATTAATCTGCTTGCAAACTTCGCAAAGAAAAACCGAGCGGTTCCAACGCTTGGCTTTACGCATTTTCAGCCTGCTCAACTAACGACGGTTGGTAAAAGGGCGACGCTGTGGTGCTATGATTTTGTTTTAGACCTTCAGGAAATCGAACATCGCCTTGCCAATCTGCCGTTTAGGGGCGTGAAGGGAACAACCGGGACGCAGGCATCTTTTCTGGAGCTTTTCGACGGCAATCACAGAAAGGTCCGGCAGCTCGATAAAATGGTTGCAGCAGCATTCGGCTTTAAGGAAACCTGCCCTGTCAGCGGCCAAACATACACCAGAAAAATTGATGCCAATATAATAAACTGTCTTTCTTCAATAGCACAATCGGCACACAAGATGTGCAATGATGTAAGGCTCCTTGCCAATTTGAAGGAACTCGAAGAGCCTTTCGAGAGCATCGCAACAAGCCCGCAGATGACGGCCTCGGAACAGTGGCTTGAAAGGACGCTCGATGATTCAGCCAACAGGAGGATTGTGCTGCCGGAGGCTTTCCTTGCTGCTGACGGCATTTTGGAAATTCTTATAAATGTTGCTTCGGGGCTGGTTGTTTATCCGAAGGTGATTGCTTCGCATATAAAAGCGGAGCTGCCGTTTATGGCAACAGAAAATATTCTTATGGCAGCAGTCAAGGCAGGCGGCGACAGACAAAAGCTGCACGAGCGAATACGACAGCACTCACAGGCAGCCGCAGCCCAGGTAAAACAATATGGTCTCCCGAATGATTTAATCGAAAGACTGAAAGCCGACCCGGCATTTGCGAAGGTAAATTTCAAGGCTGTGCTGAATCCTAAAGATTACCTCGGACGTGCACCTCAGCAAGTCGATGAATTTATCGCTGATACAGTGCGCCCGGCTATCAGAAAATATCGAAACCAGTTAAACAAGACTGTGGAATTGAAAGTTTAATAATAAAATGTCTTTGTGCGGCATTAGCCGATGGAGAAAAAATGACAAGGCAGGAGCTTATAAAACGGATAAAGGAAACGGCATATCTCGAAGGTGATTTTACTCTGCGAAGCGGAAAGAAAAGCAAATATTACCTCGATAAATACCTGTTCGAAACCTGTCCTGATATCCTGAAGGCTCTCGGAGAGGAATTTTCAAAATATGTCACCAGTGATGTAACAATCATAGCTGGTGCTGAGCTTGGCGGCGTGGCGCTTGCCGCTGCGACAGCTATGGAAACGGGTAAAAACTGGATTATCGTGCGCAACAGCAAAAAAGGTTACGGCACTGGCAAGCTGATTGAGGGCGTATTGAAACACGGTGATGTTGTCCTGCTCGTGGAAGACATTGCAACAACAGGCGGCCAGGTGCTCGAGGCAGCAAAAGTCATAACAGAAGCCGGCGCGAAGGTAAAAGAAATCGTTGCAACAATCGACCGCAAACAGGGAGCGGCAGAAAATATCGCCTCAGCAGGCTACAAATTCGACTCAATCCTCACAAAGGACGATTTAGGAATAAAAGATTAGCGTTCTGCCTGCAACCGCGATTAGAAATATGCACGCCTATTGATGTCTGTAAACTTCCCAGCCCATATAGGTGCTGAGGGCCTCAGCGATTGCATCGGCTTTCTGGCAGATATTCACAGCCACATGATGCTCGAAGCCCATCCTGCAGACATACTGCATCAGGCTCTGGAGGTTCGGTATCTTCATCACGCCGTAACCGCCGAAGGTCTCGAGCTTGTCATTCGTAAACTCGCCTTCGCCGGTATAAATGCTGATAATTCCGTCGGCATCATCTGTGGTCGCTCTGCAGAAAGTCGCTTTGTTTGGTGCCACTCTTCCGACTACGGTACCGTAGGTATTTTCCTTGCCGACCGTCCCTGCGATAATCTCCTGATAATCCATTTTTGCAGATTTGAAGAATGCCTTGGGCAGATTGCTGCAGTGAAAGAGGACGCATTTGTTCGGGTCGTCGCCGTAGTTGTTGTTCCAGTCCATAAGTGCGCTTGGAGTTCCGCTTGCGAGCTGGAGGACATACATTGCCAATGCTCCAGTAATATCAACTTCGCAGGCAGCGGGCACGAGCGAATTACTAAGCATGCTCATAAGAGTGCAGGGAACGATTCCGTAAAATTCCTCGACGCTTGTCCAGCATTGAACAGCTACCGCATTGAGTTCGGTTGCCTTAATCCACTGGTCAACAACATAGCCGAACTTCGCCATTCGCAGAAGCAGGTCATCAGGAATCGAACCGGTTGAAATGTATGTCTTAATCGAATTAAGCTTATTTTTCACGCCCCTGTCATTATCCGAAAGGCGGCTGATTCTGCCGAGGACCTCTGACAAATCGAGCGTCTCAACCTCAATCCCTGAAAGGGCGAGAATTTTTTCGCTGTAGCGGACAGTATTGAAAGCAGTAGGTCTGGCGCCAAGGGCGCCGAGACGCAAGTTCTTTAAGCCGCGGACAATCCTGCAGACAGCTGCGAAATTATCCAGCTCGTTTTCGAACTCGGGACTATTCACGGAAACGGTATGGGATTGCGTAAGCGTATAAGGAATTCCTGCCTGCCGCAGGTTGTTGCAGGAGCTGATTTTGCCGCAGAAGGAATCTCTTCTTCTGGTAATGTCCATTTTGCCGGCGTCGTCAGGCTCAGCCTGAATCAGGACAGGGACGTTTAACTCTGCACGTCTTATTACTTCGAGGATGCCTCTTTCCTCGCCGAAGTTGGGAAGCGTTACAATAAGGCCGTCAATCTTTTCTGCATTTTTCCTGAAAAGCTCTGTACAGATTTTAACTTCGGCAAATGTCTCTACAGCACCGTACTTGGTGTCTTTCGAGGAAACTGCAACAACACCGAAACCTTTTTTCTTCAAGACGTCGAGGATGTCCTGCCTGCCTTCACGTGCGAGCTGGTCCGGGAAAAAACCTCTATTGCCTACAACGACTGCAAATGTGACCTTATCCATTTTCAACCTCCTTATGATTTTTGTCCGTAATACGCGTTTTTACCGTGTTTTCGCAAATAATGTTTATCCAGCAGCACACTGCTGATAGATTTTTGATTTTTATTTATCGCGATGGTGCCTGATGCCATCGCAGCGACCTGCTCGAGCACAACAGCATTTTCGACGGCCTTGCCGGGATTTTTTCCCCACGTAAATGGTCCGTGACAGGCAACAAGCACAGCGGGCATCTGCATCGGGTCGATTTTTCCTGCTGCAAAACGCTTGACGATTACTTTGCCGGTGTTCAGTTCGTAATCATTTTTTATTTCATTCGGCTTCATAGGCTTTGTAACCGGAACAGCGCCGTAGAAATGGTCTGCGTGCGTTGTTCCGAAACAGGGAATTTCCCTGCACGCCTGTGCCCACATCGTGGCATTGGCTGAATGTGTATGACAAATTCCGCCGACTTCCTTGAAATTGCGGTATAGCTCGATATGTGTGGGCGTATCCGAAGAGGGATTCAGGTTGCCTTCCACAATTTTGCCGTCGAGGTCGAGCAGA
>JBFZBH010000283.1:0-3238 GCA_041308525.1 Phycisphaerae bacterium
CAAGCTTTGAAGTTTTACTGTTCACCCTGCACCGTTTTTATGATGTTTTTACGTTTCGTGAAAATATTATTTTCTAATGATATCAGTAATTTTCATCAGCCTTGTGGTATTGTCCCGCTCGACCTCCGCAAGCTTCGAGTTAATGAACTTTATCGTCTCCTGCAGTTCCGGGATAAGAATGTTTTCGAGGACATTCACCCTGCGTCTTGTCATCCGAAGCTCAACCGCAAGAAGCTGCGCCTGTTTTTCCTTTTCAGCGAGCTTTATAAGGTCATCGAAGGCCTTCTCCAGTGCCATCAGCGCGACATCAAGCTCGCCTGATGTCGTCGCAAAGCCGTAGCAGATAATTTCGCCGGATATTTCCTTCGCCATCTGCGGGACCTTTACATTCATTATGCTGGCAAGCTTGATTGTCATCGTTAGTTTTTTCGTAGGCACCTCCAGCGCCGCCTTTATGTTCTCCGGCTCCATCGATGCGCGTGCGAGCATAAACCTCCTGCAGGTTTCAAGCAGCCTCTCTTCGACCTGTCTGCGAAGCTGTCGGATGTCCTTGGCAATCTTCATCAATTGCCGCGAAATCTCATCGCGTTTTTCGCTCAGCAGCCGATGCCCGCGTATTGCGAGGGCAACCCGCTTTCGCAGTCTTAACAGCTCCATTCTTGTTGCACTGATATTCGCTAACATATTTCCTTAATGAGTGAAGTTGTCTGGCCTATCTACTCATTTGTCCTTTTCATATACTTTTCGATCAGCTTTACGTCGATGCGCTTAAGCTCCACATTTTCGAACATGCTCAAAAGCCTCCAGCCGAGATTGAGCGTTTCTTCTATCGTCCGGTTTTCGTAATAGCCCTGGCTGATATATTCGGCCTCGAATTTATTTGCGAAGGTCATATACTTTTTGTCTTCATCTGAGAGTGCCGCCTCGCCCATAATCGTTGCAAGCTCCTGCGCCTCTTTGCCGCGTGCATAAGCTGCATAAAGCTGGTTATACAAATCTGCATGGTCTTCTCTTGTTTTGCCTTCGCCGATTCCTTTGTCCTTCAGTCTCGAAAGGCTTGGCAGAACATCCACCGGCGGCGAAATTGCCTTCCTGTGCAGAGACCGTGACATTATAATCTGTCCTTCTGTAATATATCCGGTCAAATCCGGCACAGGATGTGTCTTGTCGTCTTCCGGCATCGTAAGCACCGGCACCAGCGTAATCGAACCTTTTTTCCCTTTTATCCTTCCGGCCCGTTCGTAAATCGTCGCCAAATCCGTATAAAGATAGCCCGGATAACCACGCCTTCCGGGGACCTCTTTTCTTGCAGCCGAGATTTCTCGGAGGGCCTCGCAATAGTTTGTCATATCGTTCAGGATCACAAGAACGTGCATATCTTTTTCGAACGCAAGATATTCTGCTGCTGTGAGGGCAAAACGCGGCGTTGCTATACGCTCGATAGCCGGGTCATTGGCGAGATTTATAAACATCACCGCCCGCTCGATAGCGCCGGTATTCTTCAGGTCATCGATAAAAAACTCAGCAGCTTCGAATGTTATTCCCATCGCTGCAAATACGACTGCAAAAGCCTCGCCCTTGCCGAGAACCGTCGCCTGTCTTGCAAGCTGTGCTGCAATCTGGTCGTGCGGCAGGCCTGCGCCGGAAAATATCGGCAGCTTTTGTCCTCGCACCAGCGGATTTAATCCGTCAATTGTCGAAATACCAGTCTGGATAAACTCATTCGGGTAGTCCCTGCCGAAAGGATTAATCGGGCTTCCGTTGATGTTCTCATTTTTTTCCGCGATGATTTTAGGGCCCCCGTCCTTCGGCTCGCCCAAGCCGCTGAAGACTCTCCCGAGTATGTCAGGCGACAATCCGAATTCAAGCGGCCTGCCCAGAAATCTCACCGTGCTTGCCTCTATATCGATCCCGTCTGTCCCCTCGAAAACCTGTACGAGCGCCTTGTCTTTTTCCACCTGTAAAATCTGGCCGTGCCTGGTTGTCCCGTCGCCGAGCTCAATTTCGACAACGTGTCCGTATTTGGCATTGTCAACCATTTCCACGAGAATCAGCGGTCCGTAGATGTTTGTTATTGTCTGGTATTCTTTCAGCATATTTAACTCCTGATTTTCTTATTTTATGCGGCCTCGGCCTGCTGCAGGTTCGTCATCTGCTCATCGATTTTTTCTCTTATCTGTGCAATTTTTCCAATTTCTTCCTGCGGCACATATTTTGCCCTTGCTATATCTTCACGCACCGGCAGCTTGAATATCCTGCTTGTCTCCACTCCCGCCTCGATAGCCGCAAGGGCCTGTTTATGAAAATACAGAATCGTGCTTAACATCTCGTATTGTTTTTCCAGGGATGTGTATGTATCAACAGGATGAAACGCGTTCTGGTGCAGGTAGTCTTCGCGAATCGACCTTGCCGTTTCGAGTGCGACCCTGTCTGCAGGCGAAAGCGCCTCTGCACCCACAAGCCGCACAATCTCAAGCAGCGCTGCTTCCTGTTCCAGAAGCGCCATTGCCTCGACAATAAATTTGTCCATTTCCTCTCCCCTTTGCTTGTCCTCGAAGCAGCTCTTCAAATACTGCTTGTAAAACGAATAACTCGTCAGCCAGTCGATTGCCGGAAAATGTCTCTGTGCAGCTAATCTGTCCTGCAGCGACCAGAAAACCTTTACAACATGCAGCGTTGCCTGGACGACCGAGTCAGACAAATCTCCCCCCGGCGGGCTAACCGCGCCGATGATTGAAACATATCCTTCACGCTGCGGATTTCCAAGGCACCTGACGCGTCCGGCCCTCTCATAAAATGATGCAATTCTTGCAGCCAGATACGCAGGATACCCTTCCTCAGCAGGCATTTCCTCGAGCCGAGTCGATATTTCCCTCATCGCCTCCGCCCAGCGGCTTGTGCTGTCGGCCATCAATGCCACCGTATAGCCCATATCTCTGAAATATTCAGCAATCGTAATGCCTGTATAAACTGATGCCTCTCTGGCAGCAACAGGCATGTTCGATGTATTTGCAATCAGAACAGACCGCTTCATCAGCGGCTCACCCGTATGCGGGTCTTTTAGTTCCGGAAATTCCGCCAGCACATCCGTCATCTCGTTTCCTCTCTCGCCGCAGCCGATGTAAACAACGATATTCGCATCGACCCATTTCGAAAGCTGGTGCTGAACGACCGTCTTTCCAGAGCCGAACGGCCCCGGCACGCAGGCTGTTCCTCCCTTGGCAATCGGAAAGAATGT
>JBFZBH010000284.1:0-3122 GCA_041308525.1 Phycisphaerae bacterium
GGACTCTTAAACTTTATAAGCAAAAAAGCAAATGGGCACTGAGAAAATAGTCGCTATATTCGGCAGCGGCAAGGCACAAAAAGGAAGCGACGCCTTCAAGCTGGCTGAAAAAATCGGCGGGCTTCTTGCCAAAGAGCAAATTACAATAATCAACGGCGGTTACGGCGGAACAATGCTCGCAGCCGCAAAATCAGCCGCAGATGCCGGCGGCAAAGTCATTGGCGTGACTTGCTCTGCCTTTGGCAGCACTTCAGCAAACAGCTTCACCAGCCGGGAAATTATTACTGAAAATCTCGACGAGCGCCTCGATAAGCTCACTAATATCCCGCACGCCTTTATCGTCCTGCCCGGCTCCACAGGGACGCTGCTTGAGCTGGCCAAAGTTTGGGAATTGAAAAACAAAGGCTTTATTAAAACTGAAAAACCAATTATACTTATAGGCAGCTTCTGGAAGCCTCTGGTTAAACTGATGGCACAAGAAGACCCTGACTGCATCAGATTTATCCATCAGGCCGACAGTGCTGAAGATGCGCTGGAAATATTAAGAAGTTTTTTTAAGCACGAAAAAATATGATTATTGTGAAAAAATTTTTATTTCTCATTGTGACAATAGCGGCACTTGCAGCCGCAGATGCTTCCGCGCAGACCACAGGCGCCCTCCTGCCCGATGGCACCGCCCTCAGCGGCGTTGACGGCAAATTAATTGTCTCCGGTGCAGCCTGTTACTTCAGGACAACCGCGGAGACAGCCGATGAAAAATTCACTATAAAGGCTGATACGACTTTCGAAATGCTTCCCTCTGCCTGTCTTGAAAAAATGATTGCGAATTCCAAAAACGACCCGAACGGAGGCTATAGGATTTGGGGAACAGCAACAGCATATAAAGGCAAAAATTATATTTATCCGACTCATTTTCTGCCTTTCAGCGAGCAGGTAAAGGAAAAAACTCTCGAACCGCAAAGTGACTCATCAGCCGCTGCGCCGACTGACAATCTTCAGATTCCCAAGGCCGTTCTGGACAAGCTTAAAACCACCAAAGTAATCCAGCCGATTAAAATTGAGCCCGCATTCGAATTGAAACAGGACCAGATGCTCGTTGACAGGACCGGCTTTATCCTAAAACACCCCGACGGCACCTTTTCTTTTGTGCTCGATGGGCTGGGAAGAAATACCACCGGGCAGTCTTTTAGGCTCTTGGAATGCCAGGCTCTCGAAAAAACACTGATTGCGCAGGCCTCCGAAACAGAGCGGCTGCGCCTAAGTGTCGCGGGAATCAATACAAGATTTCAAGGCAAAGATTACCTGCTGCTGCAGCGTGCAGCCCGTGTTTACACCTACGGTAACTTCCCAAGATAGGAGATATTATCTTGCCAGCAAACCTCGGTAAAATTCTGATTTCGCAAAACCCAGCCGGTCGTCACCAGGCGCTCGAAAACCTTCACAGAAAACTGTTCAGTGCAACCTATTTCGAAACCGGCGACGAACGAAACTTGCAATTATCATACATCATCGATTACGTCAGAAAGCACGGTGACGATGCCCTGCAGGAATTCACGGAGAAATTCGACGGCGTCCGTTTAAATCCGGAGAATTTCAGAATATCGAAGGCCGAACTGCAGGCCGCCCGTTCCTCGATCGACAAACAGCTTCTGCAGTCAATCAGGAAATCAATTAAAAACGTCGAAACCTATCAGAAGAAAATTTTCATCGGGAAAAAAAGTTTTGCCCCAAACCCCGTCGGCATAAGATACACACCCGTAAAAAGGGCCGGCCTTTGTGTCCCCGGCGCATCAGCTCCGCTGCCCTCCACCGTGATTATGACTGCTGTTCCTGCCATAGTCGCAGGTGTCAAGGAAATTGTCGTTGTCTCTCCACCCCGATTTAAAGAAAGCATTAATCCGGTGATTCTGGCTGTCTGTGCCGAGCTGGGTATCGATGAGGTTTACAGAATCGGCGGTGCGCAGGCCGTTGCCGCCCTCGCCTTCGGCACAAATACAATCAGGCCCGTCAATAAAATCGTCGGCCCCGGCAACCAGTGGACGCAGATGGCAAAAAGGGCCGTCTTCGGCCGCGTTGACATAGATTCCATAGCAGGCCCAAGCGAAGTATTAATAATAGCAAACGATAAAGCCAATCCTGCCTGGATAGCTGCCGATATGCTCAGCCAGGCAGAACACGCCCCCGGCAGCGCTCTTCTTTTTACCGATTCACAGCATCTTGCTGAAAATGTCGTAAAAGAAATCGAAAGCCAGGTCGTCAAACTTGTCCGCGCAAATGATACAATTAAATGTCTCGAAGATTTCTGCGGCATCGTTGTGTTCGAAAATCTCGACCAGTGCATCGAACAGGCAAATAATTTCGCCTCCGAACACCTGCAGATTCAGTGCGGCAAATTGAGCAGAAAAGTTGCAGCTAAAATCGAAAATGCCGGCGCAATTTTTATCGGCGACTTTACCCCTGTCGCTGTCGGCGATTACTGGGCCGGGCCCAGCCATACCCTTCCGACCGGCGGCACCGCAAAATTCTTCAGCGCTCTTACCGCAAACGATTTTTTAAAGTCGGTTAGCTTGATCGAATACGACAAGAAAAAACTCCTCAAAAGCGCCGATGATATAATCCGACTGGCTCAAACCGAAGGCCTCGATGCCCACGCCAAAAGCGTCCAGATCCGCAGGCCGGATTAAAATCTAAATGTCCCAGCCGAGCCTGTCCTGATAACGCCGGTAGAACCGCCCCAGCAGATGCGCCGCAGTTTGTGCATCTGAACTTTATCATAAAAACTCCCGGCTGCTTGTCGAATCCATTATATTTTAAAACTCCCCGTCCTTCAATATCGCCGCTCACTGCCTTCGATTATTTGCCCTCTTCCGTCAGCAGTCTCTTTAAGCAATTAGGCAGGAAATTTTAAGATATATCCCTATTTTTAAATCGCACTCGAAATTCGTAGAATTAAGCAGGTAAACAAAAAATTTAAAAACTGAAATTGAAAGGAGCTTAATAATGACTGCTCAAACGATCACAAAAGTTACCAACGGCATCCATCTCGAGGAGCTTGAAAAAACCCTCGAAGCCCTTAAAAACAATCCGCAGCTCGGCAAAAGCAGGTTCTATATTCATAATCT
>JBFZBH010000285.1:0-3228 GCA_041308525.1 Phycisphaerae bacterium
AAAACATGATCCGAATTCATTGAAACTGGACCCGAGCCAGGATTTCAAGAAATCCTTCCCATCAATTAATATTTATGAGCTTGCCTTCGACCAGAACAGGTACCGATATGTCAGCAAGGGTTGGGCTCGCAGTCAAATTACTATATGGGATGGAAAACAATCAGTTGAATATGCTAAAGACTTCAATCCTGTGCGAGAAGCATATTTTTTGTACCCGACATTAGAATTAATTAAAAATAATCATATGTTTGAACTCATTAATTGGCCGAGGGCCCAATTGCTCTCATTTTGGTGGGACTCCGCTGCAAACGATTGTACGGATGGTTCCACTTAGGCGCTTAGGGAGGTATTTCCACCAGATAAAAAATTCATTTTGAAAGGCACAACCAATTATCGCGGCATTGATTGTTACATCTTAGAGTACTTAGGACTGTTTCCTTCAGGAAATTATCCCTCGTACCATAGGTGGTATGTGGGCATAAAAGATAAACTCTTATATGGCAGGTTATATTTAAGCGGTGATAAAATAACACGGGAATATTGGACAACTGATTACAAAGAGGTTGCTCCGGGTTGTTTTTTTCCTATGAAGCAGGGCGGAATTATTGATTCTACCTTCTATGACCGAGGTAAAACAGAAAAGATTTATAATACAGGCAGCCAGACAGATATAGAAATTACCGAAATACGCGTAAATGAAAAGTTGCCTGATGAATTATTCAGGATGGATTTTAAGGAAGGCGTCAAGGTTTTTGACAACCATTTCGGAATCAAGGGATTTACTTATCCTTATAAGTCCAATAGAACCGAAGACGAATTGAATCAGATTCAGCAGGAAGCGAGGGAAAAAGCCAAAAATGATATCAGGGCGAGGAAACACAAAGATTCGTTCCTCAACAAACCGGCGCCGGCATTTCCCAAAGGTGCCGAGTGGCTCAACAGCCGGCCCTTAACTTGGAAAGACCTTAGAGGCAAGGTAGTCATTCTGGAATTTTGGGCTGAGTGGTGCGGACCGTGCAAGAATGACCTGCCCGTGATGAGCGAATTACACAAGAAAAGAGAAGAAAACAAAATTATCGTTATCGGTATACATGTGCTTGGAAGCAGGCCTGATGCTATTCAGAAAGTTATTAAGGAATATGATATCGATTATCCCATCTGTATAGACATACCAGTCAGCCATCCGATATATGGTTTGATGTCAAATGCATATGATGTCGGAGAAATGCCTTACGCCTATGTTATCGACAGGAACGGAAAAGTAGCCGGACACGGCTGGGGTGTAGCGGATGTTATTGATACAGCCGTAAGATTAGCAAACAAGCCGTCTAATCAGAACAATTAAACCATAGAAAAAACAAGCTTAATAAGTTCGAGAATTTTTCAGTTAATCAGGCCGTAATCGACGAGCAGTTTTCTTAAGACTGCTTTTTTGCTTTCCTCTAAAGGCACAAGAGGCAGGCGCATCTCTTCGGGGGCCATATTAAGCATTGCCATCGCAGCTTTAATCGGAATTGGATTTGTCGCCAGTGAAAGCATATTTTTGCTTAGAGCGAGCATCTTTTCGTGCCATTTGCGGGCCTGGACGAAGTTGCCTTCGAGAATCAAATCGGTCATTGCCTTGACATCGCCGGGGATAATGTTGGCAATTACGCTAATGACGCCTTTGCCGCCGACAGAGGCGATTGGCAGCGTCAGTGAATCATCGCCTGAGATAATCGTAAGGTCACAGGATGTCGCAATCGCCGAAGCCATATCGAGAGAGCCGCTTGCCTCTTTTATGCCGACAACATTTTCGACATCATTTGCAAGCCGCACTATTGTCTCGACAGTTAATCCCACACCGCACCTTCCGGGTATATTATAGAGAATCATCGGCAAATCGACTTCGTCAGCGATGGCCTTGAAGTGCTGATACATACCTTCCTGTGTTGGTTTGTTGTAATAGGGACAGACCTGCAGTGTCGCATCGGCTCCGACTTTTTTAGAGAAGTCGGTCAAGTCGATAGCTTCTGCTGTTGAGTTGGAGCCTGCACCTGCAATGACAGGGACCTTGCCGGCGACGGTCTTTACGACCCTTTCGATTACCTTTTTGTGCTCAGAGTGACTGAGCGTGGGACATTCGCCGGTTGTCCCGACGGGCACGATGCAGTCCGTGCCGCTTTGCAGATGAAATGCGATAAGCTCATCGAGTGTCTGGAAATCGACCTGGCCGTCTCTGAAGGGCGTTATAAGCGCCACCATTGAACCCGTAAACATTTTAAGCTCCTTATATAGCGGACAATATTTTAAGGTAATCTTTAACCACTTTTTCAAGTCCGAATTTTAACGCCTCTGCTATCAGTGCATGACCAATGGAGACCTCAAGAATCCCAGGCACTGTTCTGACAAGCAATTCGAGGTTCTGCAGATTCAAATCGTGCCCGGCGTTGAGGTCCAGACCTGCATCAAGAGCCGTCTTTGCTGCCATGACATATTTTTGCAAAGTATCTTCGAGAGCGGTGTTTTTTCGAAAAGCAGCTGCGTAAGGCTCGGTATATAATTCGACGCGGTCTGTTCCGAGATTAGCAGCCGCTTTTATTTCCTCTGGATGCGGGTCCATAAAAAGGCTGACGCGGATGCCGCAATCTTTTAATTTGGTTATGATGGGTTTTAGCTTTTTGCGGTTTTCTATATCGAGGTTCCAGCCGTGGTCTGATGTATTCTGGCCGGGCATATCCGGGATTTTCACACGGCGGAGGACATCGCGCAGGAGGTTTTCGTGGCGGTTTTCGCCGGACTGGAATCCTTTGACATGGACCGCGATCTCGGGCCGTGGATCCACGCTATCGCGAGAAACAAGCTGAGGAGCCATTTGCGTCGCGAATATGGTCCGCGGCGCTTGGTGCAATCGCTGCATGCCGATATCGTGGAAAACCTCGCCGCCGAAGGGGAGGATGACGAGCGGCATGGTGCCGAATCGGTGGCATTTCTCGAAGGCTGCATCAACAAGCATCCCGCCCGTGATCGGGAGTTGTTGGAGACTCGCTATTTCACCAACGAGGCGGTCAATTCCATCGCCAAACGCCTCGAAACCACGGTGTCGGCCATCAGCTCGCAACTCTACCGCCTGCGCCATCAACTGCGCGACTGCATCGAAGCTCAAATGGCCAAAAACCCGGAGGGAAGACTTTCCTGATGAACCCTGCAAAACTCAACCTGATCGAAGCCTTTCTGGACGAGACCACC
>JBFZBH010000286.1:0-3204 GCA_041308525.1 Phycisphaerae bacterium
ATCCTATTGACCAACAGGAGCCGCAGGAAAGTGAGGATGGAAAAAGGGCGCTTAAAGAATTTATACAGGATAAAAGCTCTCCTGACCCTGCAGAGCTGATGCAGAAAAAAGAGCTTTGTGACCTCGTGTTACGAATGCTGGAACAACTGCCAGAAGAGCACAAAGCGGTCCTGATTCTGCGTGACATTGAGGGAATGGATTACTCCCGGATAGCCGATGTCCTCGGTATAGAGCTTGGAACGGTAAAAAGCAGGTTAAGCAGGGCCAGAAGTAATTTAAAAGAGCTTTTGGAGATTGCTTTACAATGAAAGATGATTTTAATATAGAACAGTTGTTGAATGGTTTCGTGGATAACGAACTTACGGAAAGGGAACGCACGGAAGTCGAGCGTCTTATCGCAAACGACCCGGCCATATCAGCAAAAATCGAGGAGATTAAAAAATACAAGCTGCTTGTCAACTCCCTGCCTGTCTCGAAGGCACCCAATGATATGCTCAATAATATAAAGGCCGCCGTCGCAGCAGAGGAATATTCAATTTCGAAAAAATCATACGGACGGCGAATTGCTGCAGCATCACAGCTATTGTTCCGCAGGGCTGTTTCAGTCGCAGCTATTCTTATTTTGTTTCTCGCTCTTGGAGCAGTGATATATCTGATTGTTTCACCAGAGCAAAATGAATCAACCGATAATCTGCCAATCGCCAAAGAAATAACGCCTGCGAACCAACTGGCAATGAGCCTCACATTAAAGACACCCCTTGATGCGGGAGATGAAGCTGTCCGAAAGGCCATTGCAAATGCGGGAATTACACAATTTAACGAATCTGCGATACAGACTGATAAGTGCCAGTTCTCGTTCAACTGCACAAGCCAGCAGCTCGATTCGATTCTGGCGAGCCTCGAAGAAAACTGGTTGCAGTTCAAATCTCCGAAGCTGACTGTAGAGACTGATGCCGTTGACAAGTTTGCCTTGATAAATGATGTAACTACATGGCAAATTGCCGAGATAGCATCACAGGATAGTTTCGAGAGACGGACAAAAGCTGCACAATATTTCGCAATACTGAATAGTATGGAAACAATTCCGGGCCAGGTCGAGGATTTAAATAATATCAGCATACCCAAGCCGGTCCTTACCAAAGATGAATTCGCCCCGGCCGGCAAGACCGACGGCAAGCTGTCGATAAACTTCAACATCATCCTTGAAACAGCAGAATAACGGAATATAATAAAAGGATGCTCGATGAAAAAAACTGCTGTCTTGTGATTATCGATGTGCAGGGAAAACTTGCACAAATAATGTATAACAGCGAGGTGCTGTTTAAGAACATCCAGATTCTTATCAAGGCCGCGAAAATATTGTCCATTCCGATTATCTGGTGTCAGCAGATTCCAAAAGCGCTCGGCGTAACTGTCCCTCAGATTGCAAACCTGCTTACGGATAACGAACCGGTAAACAAGTCTTGTTTTAGCTGCTGCGGCGCACACGAATTTAAGGAAAAAATTTCCTCACTCGGACGCAGCCAGGTCATGCTTTGCGGAATTGAGGCACATGTATGCGTGTACCTGACTAGTATCGATTTGATTGCTGATGGAAAAGAGGTGCATATCATTGCTGATGCAGTCTCATCGAGAACAAGCGAGAACAGGCAAATCGCATTGGAAAGAATGCTCGCAGAAGGTGCCAAGATAAGCTCAACTGAAATGGCAATTTTCGAGATTCTCAAATCCGCTGAACACCCCCAATTCAAACAAATCATCCAACTGGTAAAGTGATAAAAGTTAAGGGTTAAGAGTTAAGAGTTAAGGGAGAAGGGTAATTCGTATTGCGTATGTCGTATGTCGTAATGCGCAATGCGAGAATGATTTCACTGCAAAGCACGCCGAGGACGCAGAGGGACGCCGAGAAAAGATCGAACGCAGAATACAGAACTCAGAAGACGGAAAACAAAGGAAAGAATACGTCCGCCTTTGTTAAAGCTTCCGCCGTCGTAAAGACTATGGCGGGACAAGCCGACACGGCAGACCAAATAAAAATATTCAGAAAAATTGCGGAAAATTGTTGAAATTGAAGGGCAGGGATATGTAAAATGAGGGAGCAGCAGAAGAGGATTCAAAAGATGATAGCGACATAAAGGATAGACGGTACGGATTAAAGGATTAAACAGATATGGTTAGAATTTATTCTTATGAGGGAAAACAATCATATAAGGACAGAAAAACAGGCGGCAGTCTCTATATTTTATATTTGCTAAATATTATTTTTATTTGCTCAATGGCTTTTAATGCCACAGAGGCAAAACAAAAACAGGCACCTGAACCTAACTTTTTCCCTCCAATGGCAACATTACCCCAGGAAGAACTTAAACCTTTGCTTGAGAGGCTGGATAAAGCTATCGAGAGCGGCATAGTGGAAGAAAAATATAAAGTATTATCGATGATATCTCGGCATGTGGTTGAAGAAAACATGCGTTTTCGAGGTTCAGATGTTCTTCGTTATAATAATCCGGAAATAAAAGAAAGAGTTGCGAGATTATATCTCAAAGAGTGTTCAAAATCAATAGATATGGGGCCAGGCCCAACAAATCCGTGGAGTTATGGTGAAGGTGAATACCAGACCCTGTTTATGACATTGGCAGAATCTACGTTTGACCCCAGCATCTATGAAAAAGTCCTTAATCCTCCGGATTATTATGGCCAATTGCGCATTCTCTATCTTGCCACAGTAAATCCTGAAAAAACGCTGAACTATCTTTTCGAATCCAAGTGCGGCCAACACATCGGCAAAATAGGAAATCCGGATTATTTTTATCACGGAGAAGTTTCATGGGGAATGTCTGTTGATGATGCTTATACCCTGCTTTCTCTGATGAGCGTGCAATCTCCGAAAGTACTAATACGAAACCGTGATAGTGTTACGACTTTCATCAAAAATCATCACAAACACTTTTCTTCTGCACGCAAGGTTGAATATAGACCTGATCCGGTTTATTTGAAAGAGCAGGATTATGATGTAAGAAATGGAGCACTTGATGTTATTAAACTTCTCGGCACACAAGAAGATATTAAACTTGTCGAAGAAATAATTCGAAATGCACCTGTCCTTTATTCTAAACAGATAACCGGCGGGCCACGAGGCAGATGTGAGCAAATTGAAGAAAAAGGCAAACGTCTCATAGAGCGGATTCGGCAAATGAATAGCAA
>JBFZBH010000287.1:0-3193 GCA_041308525.1 Phycisphaerae bacterium
CGACACGGTGATAATGCCGAGGATAACATACTTTCTGGCCTTGTGCAGAAGTTTGATTGGCATTATTCCGGTCCTTATTAAAAAGTAGATTGCTATCGGCGTCTGAAACGCAACGCCGAAAATAAGCATCAGCACTGCTATGAATGTCAGATAATTTGGAAAAGTGAAATTCGAATCTACTCCGAGATACTCCCTGTTAAAATACACCAGAAATTTTAAGGTTACGGGGGCTATAAGTAGAAGAAAAAGCAATGCTCCTGAAACAAAGAGTATTACAGAGAAGGGCACTGCCATATATACGAATCGCTTTTCATTTGAATAAAGCCCGGCTGAAATAAACATCCACAGCTGATAGAAAATCCATGGCGATGCAAGTATAATGCCCGCAACGCCTGCTAATGCCATATAACTGGTAAAGCCTTCAGCCGGAGAAAGGACCTGCATGCGGGCATCCTGACCCATTGCTGCGATATACGGCTTTTCTATAAAGGCAATGATCGCCTTGCCGAAGAAAAGACACAGCACAATTGCAATTACAAGTCCTCCTATCGAACGAATCAATCGGTGACGAAGCTCTTCAAGATGGTCGCCAAGACTCATCGAAGAACCTAAAATCTCCTCTTTATCGGGGGTATCGGCCATTTGGTTTCTAAAAAAATTGACCCGGAAAAAATTCAGTATGCCGCAAACTCTAATTCAGATTGCCTCAGTCCCTGGGCATGGCTTAGTCTTTTATATCTTTAACGACATCGTCTTTGACTTTTTTGACATCTTCTTCTACTTCATCTTTTGCTTCTTTAGCCTCATTAATTCCTTTCTTAAATTCATGCAAACTCCTGCCCAGACTCCGGGCAAGGTCAGGAAGCTTTCTGCCGCCGAAAATTAAAAGAGCAATTAGAAGTATCCACAGCCAGTCAAGGCCCTGAGGCCAGCCTATAGCCAGACAATATTGAGCAATATCAGTCATTTCGTACTCCTTATTTTTAAGATAATCCACATTATAGTGCTTAGGTCACTATTGTGTCAACAAAGACTATTAGAGAAGATGAGAATATCAACTTTTATCTCGTTGTTCTCTAAAAGCCTCTGCACAGTGTATATTTGCATCGATAAAGGCATTATACACCCGCGATTTTCGATTAAAAAATACGCAGACTGACGGAATTTGCCCCAATAGAACCGCAAAGGTAACTTTGTCAACAAAAATCTCGAAAAATCGAATAAAAATCGCTATATCAGCAATTCCTAACCCCTTATTATGCAAGCACATACAGCCAAAATGCCCCCCTATGTAAAATTTCTGCCAAAAAATGCGAATTTCTCTTGACAAAAAACAACCCCTGTGGTAGTCTAAAATCGGTAAGCAGGTTAATAAATTATCATAATTTAGTGCGTTGTTATTATAAAAGTCATCATTAAGTATCATATCGTAAACCTGCCTGCCTGGTTAGGTCCATTTTAAGACACATTTAGGTTCGGTTTTAAGCTTCAAAAACCTGCTCTTTGTGTTCTTTGATAAAATGGCTGCTCTCAGGCAAATAAAATTAGGTTTAGAGATCCGCAACATTTAACTGTCTTTATTCTTTTTCTCTTAAGAGTGGGTCATAAACGTCGAGCCTGAAAGCCGCCGGGCGGATCTCGAAAGAGTTAAGGAGTAAAGAAAATGAAAACGAAAGGGTTTACTTTAGTGGAGCTGCTTGTTGTGATTGCTATTATTTCGATGCTGATGGGCATCCTGATGCCGGCCCTCGCAAAGGCAAGAATAATTGCCCAGCGGGTCGTCTGCGGTGCTCATCTGCGCGGTGCAGGCAGCGCGTTGATGCTCTATGCAAACGAAAACAACGGTAAATACGTTCGGGCAGGCGGTATGCAAAGCAAATGGGGGCCAACGAAAAAATGGAATGCCGCCGGCACACCCGCACTTAAGCCCGAAGAAGAGGCTTTCGGCTTGTACCCGAACAACTTGGCGACCATTGGAGCAAATTTCTATTATCTCATTAAATATGCCGATGCCCCCGCGAAATTATTTCTCTGCCCGGCAGATGGCGCAGCACGGGAGTTTAAACTCTCCAACCCCGAATACCGCGGAACAGTCCCCAATAATGACACCACCGCCCCCTGGGATTTCGGCACAGCCCCCCAAAAACATTACAGCTATGCCTACCATTCGCCTTTTAGCGGAGTATTGATGGGCACCATAAGTCCCGCTCCGAACGCGCCGGCAGGCAATCGTGCTTATCAAATGCCTCTCGCTGCGCAGGGTCCTGAGGCATATTTCCCCCTGAACGCTGCCGGCGACCCAGGTATGGCAGTTATGGCCGACAGGAATCCTTATATCGCACTTGCATATGACAATACCTGGGATTCTTATGTATGGAGAAACCTGCCCGCTGCCTCGAAAGAAACCGAAAGGTGGGGCAATTCACCCAATCACAAAGGCGACGGCCAAAACGTTTTATTCAATGACAGCAGCGTGGTTTTTGTAACCGTCCCGTATTGCGGCGTCAACGAGGACAACATCTATTCCCTCGCAGTGCCCGGAAGGGCTGTTCAGGTAGGCGTTGAGCCTTGGGATGTCTTTGGACCAAATGTTGTCCCGCAGAGCAGGACCGATTCAGTCCTCATCAACGAAGGGCTCAAACAGGGAAAAATTGCATTAAGCGGCAAGCCATAGCAGGAAGGATACGATGAGTGATTTTCAATATAATAAAATCAGGAAAGGAGGTGAGCTGGAAAAAAGATAACAGTTTTTTTGCTGGTGAATGTAATCGGTATTATTAAAAAAATTTATTTAGGAGAACATAAAATGAAAAAGAAAGGTTTTACATTAGTTGAGCTGCTGGTCGTGATTGCGATCATCGCGCTGCTGATGGGCATCCTTATGCCTGCTCTGGCTCGTGTCAGGGCACTCGCTCAGCGCGTCGTTTGCGGCACGAACCAGTCCAGCGCAGGAAAGGCTATGATGCTGTATGCCAACGAGTATGGCGGCAAATACGTTCGTGCAGGCGGCATGAATAGCGTTTGGGGTGCAGGTCCGGGTGCTAATTGGGCCATCAAGGCGCCTGCCAGAGAGTCGGATGCTTTCGGAATGCCTCCGGGCAAACCTGCAACTATCGGCTCGCATTTCTATTACCTCATTAAGTATGCAGACGCTACTCCCAAGATTTTCATTTGCGGCGGCGATGTCGGTGCA
>JBFZBH010000288.1:0-3191 GCA_041308525.1 Phycisphaerae bacterium
ATATTGGGAGCATTTGAAGGTTAAAGATTGAAATCCAACAAATAAATTTGTGCTTGAATAACCTGTTCTATTTTCTGCGGGAAGTTTAAAATATCTCCTTTTTTATGCAGCGTAGATGATTATCCCGCCGACGACAGCTATTACAACCGCCATAATTCTAAGGACCCATGATGGTTGTCTCTCGGCCCAGCTTATATAAGATTGAAATTTCACAGGTCCCAGCATAAAAACAATTGCACCGCCTGCTATAAAAATTATGCTGAACAAAATTATAATCCACTTGTTATCGCATTCTCTTGCCGATAAAAGAAATACTATTCCCAGAACCAGCCTCAAAACACCTGCCAGATAAATTCGCTCGCCCTGTTTGAAAAAAGCCATCAAACGTTTCATAAATCCCGGCTCTGCAAAATATGCAACACCTAAAATCATAATGCCTATCCCGATGATTTTAATTAACGTATCCATCTTTGTGCCCTCATTTGGTAACTTTTTCCTCTTCTATTGTTTCTATTATGTCCGTATCGACCTCGACGCTCGCCGCCTGGCCGAGCATATCAACCTGCAAAACAAGCCTCGCTTTTGTTTCAGCCTTTATAACTATTCCCGCAAGTCCTGCCAGAGGCCCAGCCGTAACTCTGCATCGCTGACCAGCGGTGATATATTTGTGCGGTACAAGGTCTGCTCCGGCCTCAATAG
Source organism: Phycisphaerae bacterium (assembly GCA_041308525.1). Lineage (GTDB taxonomy): Bacteria > Planctomycetota > Phycisphaerae > Sedimentisphaerales > Anaerobacaceae > Fen-1359. Next base: position 700 of record JBFZBH010000288.1, read on the forward strand.
CCTGCTCTATTTGGGAAAGTTCTCCGATTAGCCTTTGCTGGTCCTTGACCTCGATTAGGTTGGCAACACGGTTGGTCTTTAATATATCGAGCCTGTCTTTCTCTTCGCCGCACAAAAATAAATAGCTTGGAAATAACGGCAACAGAGAACGTATCTTTCTGCCGCCCTGAAACCTTGTCTTCCATCTCATAGGCAGAAAATAGCTGATATTTTTTCTAACAAGCTCGCTTGCCAGCGCCTTTTCGTTTCTGCTCTTAGTATGCGCAACCCGCCATAAACCCGGAAACTCTCTTATCGGCCTGTCCATAGGCCAGCTTATCGGCGGGTTCTTGCTCTCCTTGAGCACCGTTTTTCCTTTCCAGCTATGCCTTCACGATTTTTTCTCTTCCGCTCGAAACTTTCGCCGTCGCATTTCTCGAATCGACCACAAGCTTCGAATTTTTTACAATCCAATCGTAATCATAGCAGCTGTGGTCCGTCGATATCAGCACTACATCATAGCTTGCCAGCATCTTTTCTGAAAGTTTCTTGCTCTTCATCTGCAAATCGTGCTGTCTCTGTTTTATGCTCTGCGGGACATAAGGGTCGTTATAATCGACTATAGCGCCTTTCTCCTGCAGAAGCTCAATCAGCTCTATAGATGGTGATTCCCGCAGGTCGTCGATGTCCTTTTTATAAGCCAGCCCAAGCAAGAGTACCTTCGAGCCTCTCAGGCTCTTTTTCTTTTCATTCAAAGCGTCCATCGTCTTTTGAATCACATAGTGCGGCATATTAGTATTAATTTCACCTGCTAACTCGATAAACCTCGTTGCCATTCCGTATTGTCTTGCCTTCCAGGTAAGGTAAAACGGGTCTATCGGTATGCAGTGCCCGCCGAGCCCAGGCCCCGGATAAAATGGGCTGAATCCGAACGGCTTTGTCTTTGCCGACTCAATCACCTCCCAGACATCTATGCCCATACGGTCAAAAACCATCTTCAACTCATTGACCATCGCTATATTGATGCACCGGTAAACATTCTCCAGTATCTTTGTCGCTTCCGCCACCTCAAGCGTCGATACCGGTACTATCCTGTTTATCGCCGCCCCGTACATCTGGCATGCCATCTCAAGACATTTCTTTGTCAGGCCTCCTACGACTTTTGGTATTGTCTTTGTCGTAAATTGTTTGTTGCCCGGGTCTTCTCTTTCGGGTGAGAACGCAACATGGAAATCCCTTCCTGCCTTCAGGCCGCTTGTTTCCAATATAGGTATCATTACCTCTTGAGTTGTTCCCGGGTATGTCGTGCTTTCGAGTGAAATGAGCTGACCCTTTTGAAGATACTTTGAAATTGTCTCGCTGCTTTTAACTATATACTGCATATCCGGCTCGCGGTTTGCCGTCAGTGGTGTCGGAACGCATATAATTACAGAATCTGCCTTTCTGATTCTCGACATATCGCTCGTTGCTTCGAACAGTCCTGATTCCTTCATCTTCGCAACATCGCTGTGCGGCACATGCTTGATTATACTTCTGCCGGAATTGAGGGTATCGACTTTCTTTTGGTCGATATCAAATCCCACCACCCTCAAGCCTGCTGATGTAAACTCTCGTACCAATGGTAATCCCACGTAACCGAGCCCCAGTACACCCACCACAATTTTTTTACTTTTAATCTTGTTTTCCCATTCGCTCATAGTTTTTCCCTGTAAAAAGTTATAAAAAATGGTGCATATTTTGCACCTTCACCTCCCCCTTATTTTGTCAGTATACAGCCCTTGCCCCAAAGCAGGGGCCTTTATTTTAAAATCCTTTCAAGAAGGTTTTTTTCTGTCGTAAACTTATAAAATTCCCCCCGAAAAGTCAAAACAAATTAATTAGCTTGTTTTCTCAGTATTTCTTTTTTGCATTCCGCATTACACAATACTATTTACGTTCCGCGTCCTGAACACTCGGGGCAAAATCCTTCCAGCCTTACCTGCTGATGTGTAATCTTAAATCCCTTCAACGGGCTTTTTGCCATCGGTAAAGTTACTTCAGGCATACAGCGCGTTTCGCCGCACCGCCTGCACGTAAAATGCGGATGACACTGCTTTTCCGTGCACCTGTCCGAAAGTTCATAATGCACAACCCTTTCCTCGAGAAAAGCTTTATGAACAACGCCCGTTTTTACCAGCGTCTCTAATGTTCTGTAAATAGTCACTTTATTCGGCCCGTAAGGTGAAAGCTTCGCAGATATCTGTTCTTGGCTCATTGGCCTCGAAGCCCTCAAGAGGGCCGACAGCACAGCCATTCTCGGTTCCGTATTTCGCAGCGATGCACCCTTCAATATCCCTTCGCACCTTCTTTCATCTTTTTGACTCACTTTTGATTTTCCTTTGCCTTATGTATATGCTCGTGGCTGTGAAGGATATGGGCCGGGCAGGGGCCCGCGATATCGACATCAGGCCTCACAAACAAAAGCGGAAAAATAATATCGCTTATCACGCACGGTATCAGCACGGATAAAAACA
>JBFZBH010000289.1:0-3154 GCA_041308525.1 Phycisphaerae bacterium
GCTGAAGCAAAAGGTTCCGTGTTCGGCGAGGGAGCAGGGATAATTGTCCTTGAAAATAAAGAGCATGCGAAAAAAAGAGGTGCGAAAATTTATGCCGAGATAGCCGGAACAGGGCAATCGAGCAACATCAACAGTGACTACAAACGTCTTGAACCAGACGGCAAGGGAATTGCAGCTGCAGTAGAAATGGCGATGACAGAGGCGAATATAAAACCTCAGCAGCTCGATTTGATTATCCCGCACGGGACGGGAATACCAGAAGATGATTTGGCGGAAAGCAAAGGTTTAGAGGCTGTGCTCGGCAAAGCTATAGCAACAATACCCGCCTGGCCGACAAAAAGCATGCTGAGCAATACCAGTGCTGCAGGCGGCGCGCTCGATGTAATCGCAGCGGCGTTTGCAATTTCACAGGGAAAGATACCGGCTGCGAAAAATTTGAATAAAAAAGCAGCAGGCTGCAATTTGAATATCGTAATGGAACCGATTCAAAAAGATATTAACAATGTTTTGTGCTGCAGCTATACACACGGCGGGCAGACTGCTGCTGTAGTGCTGAAGAAAACTGATTTAATGAGTTGAAAAAATGTCAGAGCGTGTAGTTATAACTGGAATGGGTCTTGTTTGCCCGCTGGGGCATGATGTAGAGACCGCCTGGCAGGCGATACTCGCCGGCAAAAGCGGGGTAGATAAGACCACCATCTTCGATGCATCGACATTTCCCACAACATTCAGCGCGGAGGTAAAAAATTTCGACCCTCTGAAATTAACAAAAAGGCCGCAGTTCCATAAAAATTGCAGCCGGGGAAGCGGGTTTGCAATTGGAGCAGCAATAGAGGCCTGCAAACAAGCAAGGATTGATATTGAAACAGAGAATCCTGCAGATGGTATAGACAGGAAAAGGATTGGAATATATCTGGGGGCGGGTGAAGGCTCAATTAATAACGAAGTATTTTTCGATTGCCTCGTCAAAGCATGGAACGACAAAGATAACACGATGGACTGGGCAAAGTGGGCAGAGGTGGCCTTTGGAGGCTTTACGCCCGCAGGTGAACTGGAGCAGGAGCCGAATATGCCTACGACACATCTTGCAATGATGACAGGTGCACGAGGGCCGGTCTTCAGCTGCCTTACGGCTTGTGCGGCAAGCACGCAGGCAGTCGGCGAGGCAATGATGCAAATCCGAAACGGCAAGGCAGATGTTATGATTGCAGGAGGCGCACATTCGATGATTCATCCGCTGGGACAGACAGGCTTTAATCGCCTGACAGCCCTATCGACAAGAAACGACAGCCCGCAGACGGCATCGAGACCCTTTACGGCGAGCAGAGATGGATTCGTACTTGGAGAAGGCGCTGCAATTGTGGTTCTCGAATCGCTGACGAGTGCAAAGAAACGAGGATCAAAAATTCTTGCGGAGGTAATCGGATACGGCAGCAGCTCGGATGCGTTCAGGGTCACAGACATGCACGAGGATGGCAGAGGCCCGATACAGGCGATGGAGGCCGCAATCGCTGATGCAAAGATAAGCTATAAGGATGTTGACTATATCAGCCCTCACGGAACAAGCACGGCAGAGAATGATTCTATAGAAACAAAAGCGATAAAGGCGGTTTTTAAGGAAAGAGCAAAGCTCGTCCCAGCAAGCAGTGTTAAAAGCATGATGGGACATTTAATCGGAGCTGCGGGCGGAGCAGAGCTGATTACAGGCATTCTTGCCATAAGGGACAATATTCTGCCGCCTACAATAAATCTGAACGACCCAGATCCGAACCTTGATTTGGATTATGTGCCGAACAAGCCTCGAAAGGCACAGGTCAATGTGGTTATGAAGGAATCATTCGGATTCGGCGGACAAAATAATGTGGTCATAATAAAAAGATACGAGGACAAGTAAAAAGGAAAAAGTTAAAAGTAAAAAGGTAAAAGGCTATGATAGATATAAAACTATTACGCGAAAATCCTCAAAAGTACCAAAAGGCCGCCATCGACAAACGTTTCGATATCGACATCAATAAAATTCTCGAGATTGACTCCAAACTCAAAAACGCCAAGCAGGAACTTCAGGACCTAATTACTGATAAAAATAAAATGGGAAAATCCATTCCGAAACTTGCTGACGATGAAAAACAAAAAGCCCTCGAGCATCTGTCACAATTAAAGCAGCAGGAAGAGGAGCATAACGAGCTTATCAAGCAGCTTCAGCCTGAATTTGACAGGCTGATACTCGAGGTGCCGCAGCCGGCTGATGATGATGTGCCCATCGGCAAAGACGATACGGAGAACGTCGAGGTAAAAAGGGTAGGCGAGGTCCGCAAGTTCGATTTCGAGCCGAAAGACCACGTCCAGCTCGGTGCTGCACTTGATATAATCGATATCGAGCGGGGAGTGAAACTTGCCGGAACGAGAAATTATTTTTTAAAGGGCGATGGTGCCCTGCTGCACTGGGCGGTTCTAAGGTTTGCAATCGATTTTATGTCTGCGAGAGGATATGTCCCTATGTCGGTGCCGGTGCTTGTAAAGGATGAGGCGATGATAGGGACGGGATTTTTCCCGGGAGCAGAAGAACAAACATACCAGGCGGAAAGAGATCAGCTAAATCTGGTAGGGACAGCCGAGGTGCCGGTGACAGCTTATCATAAAGACGAGATTTTGAGTATCGAGCAATTGCCCGCAAAATACGTGGGGCTGTCGAGCTGTTTTAGAAGAGAGGCCGGTGCTGCTGGGAAAGATACTTACGGACTTTACAGGATTCATCAGTTCGACAAGGTCGAGCAGGTAGTCGTATGCGAAAACAGCGTAGAGGAAAGCAATAAATTTCATGCTGAGATAGTCGCGAATTCAGAGGGAGTTTTGCAGGCGCTTGAATTGCCCTACCGCGTTGTGGTTGTCTGCACGGGAGATTTGGGGCGAGGCCAGGGGAAAAAATTCGATATCGAGACCTGGATGCCTTCTCGCGGAAATTACTGTGAGACGCACAGTGCAAGCAAGCTTTACGATTTTCAGGCAAGACGGCTGAACCTTCGATATAAAGACCCGAAGACCAAAAAGAACCTCTTTTGCCATACACTGAATAACACCGTCATCGCCAGCCCGAGGATTCTGATACCTCTGCTGGAGCTTTATCAGAACAAAGACGGCTCGATTACCATACCAA
>JBFZBH010000290.1:0-3152 GCA_041308525.1 Phycisphaerae bacterium
CACCAGTGGTTCGGCGATTACATAACCTGCAAAGACTGGAGCCACCTCTGGATTAATGAAGGCTTTGCTACCTATTATGAAGTGCTTTACGAGGGCTTCAAGGACGGCAAAGACCAGATGCTTTATTCACTTTACAGGACTTCTAAGAGTATTACCGCTCAAACCGAGGAGCAGCGGCCCATTGTTTTTAAGGAATATCGCGATTCAGATGAGCAGTTTGATTACAGAAATTACGGCAAGGGCGGCTGGGTGCTTCACATGCTGCGATGCCAGCTCGGCGAGCAGCTTTACCGAGAATGTGTTAAGACATTTCTTGAAAGATACGGTCTTTCAAGCGTTGTGACTGAGGATTTTGTATCCGTGGTTGAGGAGCTTTCCGGTCGTTCTTATGACCGCTTTTTTGACCAGTTCGTCAGGCTTGGCAGGTTCCCCGAGCTTAAAGTTTCTTATAATTGGTCGCAATCAGAAGGTCTGGCTAAGGTCTCTATCAGGCAGGTCCAGAAAGAGCTTAACAATATATACACTTATTATTTTCCTGTAAAAATCAGGTTCGTGGTGGATGGAAAAAATATCGATAAAACTGTCGATATCGAATCACGCGAGCACGATTTTTATTTTCCGTTGCCTTCAAAGCCTTCGATTGTCCGGTTCGATCCTGATTTTACATTGCTTGCAAAAATAGAATTCGAACCTCCTCGCGATATGCTCTATGCACAGCTGGAAAATAAGGATGATGTTATAGGAAGACTTCTGGCAATAGAGACCTTGGGCAAGGAAAAAGACAAAAAAACTGTTGATGAAATGAAGAAGGTCCTTAACGACGATCCATTTTATGCCGTGAGAATTGAGGCTTCGAAAGCCCTTAAGCGTATGGGCACAGATGAGGCATTTGCCGCCCTCAGTGAATCGATGAAGCAGACCGATGCGAGAGTACGAAGACAGGTTGTAAGCGATATCGGCTCGACTTATCGCAGCGAAAGCTATGATAAGATGATAGAGACAATTGAGAATGAGAAGAATCCTGATATTCTTGCTGAATGCATCGAAAATATAGGCCTTTATCATTCTCCACAGACCAAAAAGATTCTTGTTCGCTATCTCGACTCTGATTCTTTCCGCAACAGACTGGCAGAAGCCTCGATAAACGGGATTCGAAAGATTGATGATCCGAATTATATTGCTGTTCTGAGAAAAACAATAGAAAATAGAAAAGATCAGCTCGAAACATCAACATTTGTAAGTGCACTCGATACTCTTGCCTATTTAGCACGTGAGAGAAATAATAAAACTCCCATCAGACAATTTCTTGAAAAGTATGTCGATAATCAGAATCCGTATATAAAGACGGGCGCAATACGTGCTTTGGGAACTCTCGGAGATGTAAGGGCCAAGCCGTTGCTCGAATCGTTTATTTCGGATTCAGAAAGAGGCGGTGATGTTCCGCGAAGAAGACTTTCAGGCAATTATGCACAAGCTGCCAGAACTGCTCTCGATAAGCTCAACAAGGAGGAGAAATTCGCACCTGCTGAGGTGATAGAACTGCGTCAGAAAATTGATGAAATGAAAAAGGAGACCGACAAGCTCAAAAATGATTTAGAAGATATGAAGAAAAAAATTTCTGCTTCGGAAAAGTCAGATAATAATAAAGGAAAATCTATCGAAGACGTAAATAAGCCCGCTGACGCTAATGAATAGCTAATTCTTTATAAATTTAAGGCGGGTCATCCTTGTGCTGCCTTGCTCGATTTGATATAATACATTTATTCACACCCTCACGGATGGGAGGTATTTCGTAAGGAAGAGGCTGATTATGTTAAAAATGTCGTTTTTTGCAGCCTTGGCTGTAGTAATTTTGTTTTCCGGGGGGTCAGTATCAGCAGTTTCAACAACCTGGACAAACGGAACTGGAAATCAGAAATGGCAGGATGCAGGCAACTGGAACTTTGGAGTTCCGGGAAGCCTTGACAGGGCTTATATAAGTTTGGCGGGCACAAGCAGGCCGGTCGTTGCTTTAGGAGTCACTGCTGCAGCCAACAGGGTTTACTTGGGCCAGGTTGCTGACGGCGCACTTGAAGTTTCAGGCGCCAATCTAACTGTTACCGATAGAATTTATGCGGGAAACAGCGGTTTCACAGGAACTATTGATATAGCATCGGGGACTATTGTGGTAACAGGCAAGATGTTCATTGGATATTCCGGCCCGGCTGCTATCAATATCACCGGAGGTTATATTTCTTCCAAAGGTGTGGATCTCTCAAGCAGTACTGCAGCAGGGGGACATCTGCAATTGGATGGGGGAACATATTTTTGTGACGGATTGTTCACGGTATATGCCGGCGGCAACTGCGATATAACGAGGGGCAAACTCAAGCTTGCTGGTTCTGTATCTTCGCTTGCGGGAATGAGCGGTTATGGTGTGCCGGGGGCAGTCAGCTTTGACTATGATTCAGCAACAAATACTACAATGGTAACGGCACTGCCAAGTGTTGCTCCTTATGCTTATCAGCCGAATCCTGCAGATTCAGCGCAGGCAATTTTACCGGATATAATACTAAGCTGGACACCGAGCCGGTTTGCAGCGATCGTGAACGGCCACGATGTTTATTTCGGGACGAGTTTGTCTGCGGTGGGTGATGCAAATCATTTATCTGCTGAATTTCAGGGCAGGCAGGATGCGAATTCCTTTAATCCCGGATTGCTCAGTCTGGACACCACATATTACTGGCGCATTGATGAAGTCAATGACGCTAATGTCTGGAAAGGGGAGGTCTGGAGTTTTAAGACAGATTCTGGATATGCAAGGAATCCGTATCCATCTGATAAGGCAGCCGAAGTTCCCAGAGACATTATTTTTGCCTGGTCACCTGGTGCGCTGCCGGGTGCTTTTCACAATATCTATATCGGGACGGTCTGGACGGATGTCAATTCAGCTTCGCCGGAAACTCATCCAAATGTGATGTTTGCTGATTTGGATACGAATAGTTTTGATGCTGGTCAGCTCGAATGGAACACAACCTACTACTGGCGGGTTGACCAGGTCAATGGTGTTGAGGTTTGGAAAGGGAATATCTGGCGGTTTACGACCGTCGAGCAGAATATAACTTTCTTCGTTGCTGCAGATTGTCATTATGGGATTGGCGATTGGGCCGGCC
>JBFZBH010000291.1:0-3138 GCA_041308525.1 Phycisphaerae bacterium
TTACGAGATTTTTCAAAATCGTACTGGACCCATTCCTTTGTGCCGAGGTGGTCCCAGAAGGTCATCCGCGGAATGCTGTGATCTCCGGAGTTTTTCGGCAAAAGGTTATCGCTGAGTGCATCGATAGTATCACCCGAAAAGCAATGCGAAGCCTTCGAGGGAACTGTCTTTGCCGCCTGCTGGGGTGCCTGCCATTTATTTGCTTCAGGGCCTTTGCCGATGACAGGGAAAGCGGATATGCGGAGCCGAGCTGCACCCATTGGTATAAGTGTTACAGTCTCTTCAGGCTCATTTGATAAAACAGGACTTGGCTGGATTTCCCTGATAAGACCATTTTTGTCCAGCGTCCATTCAGGAATCTTCCTTGCTTTGGCCTTCAATTGAACCGGCACATCGTTCGCTTCGAACGGCTGACCCGATGAGGGCCAGTCTTTTCGAACTAACTCGAACGATTTCTCCGGCTGTTGTGAATCGAGAACAAGCCCGTAATTCCAGGCCGTCGAAGGATGTGCTTCCCAGGCGGGCCATTTATCCCTGCTGCCTTCGCGGACATATTTTTCGCCAATCTTAAGAGAATAAGTCAGGGGGCCTCGATTGACCGAGAGGCTGTTGAAATTTTTCGTCCATGTTTTGGTTTGGATTTTCATAGGCAGCGTCAGGTTTATTTTGTCGCCATCAGACCAGGTTCTTTCGATAACCAGATATGATGATGGCTTTGATTGAATAGTCATCTGTTCGCTGTTGATTTTCAGCTGTGGATTATCACACCAGCCGGGAATACGAAGATAAAGCGGGAAGGAAACCTTGTTCGGTGTCGAAACCGCAAATTCGATTCTTTCGTCAAAGGGATATTGTGTCTTTTCGGAAATGATTACTTCGGTGCCATCGCCAACTCTGGCTTTCACCTTGCAGGAACTGTAAAAAATTGCTGCAAGACCGTTGCCGGGCGTTGCCATCCACAGATTTTCCGCGAGGTAAGGCCAGGCCTGTCCCCAATTGTGCTGACAGCAGCGATGGTCGTGTGGGTCAAATAAAAACATCGGGCCGCCATTCTGAACACCCGGGGATTTGCTTCGCTTATCCGATAAAGGGAGATTCGGCGCTGTAAGATAACGCAGGGCTTTATAATCAGGTGTAAAGGCTGCCGGCAGTGAATTAAAGGCGACGTTCTCGCACTGGTCTGCCCATTTAGCATCACCAGTGATTCTTAAAAGTGTCTGGTCGGAGGCCATCTCCTCGGCCATTCCGCAGGTCTCGACTGCTTGCCGGGGACCCGTGTATCCGGGCCTGCAATTTTCATCGCTGCCGTACATTCCGCCGGGGACTTGCCCATACAGGTCACGGACTTTTTGCCAATTCCGCTCAACTGCTGCAAGATGCTTCGGGTCTTTGGACTGCATATAGTAGATGCCGGGCGTATCAAAGGCCTGTGCGATATTGACGTTGTGCCAGTCGGGAACATCATCAGTCCAGTTGGCAGTATTTCGATATATTTTTTCCGCCAGGTTGAGAAGGGATTTGTCACCGGTTATATTATAAAGCCAGTAAACACTTGCGAGGTTATCTCCGCCCCGCTGATTTTGCCAATACGGCTCAAGAAAATTCGGGTCTGGGATGGTCATTTCCCATCTGAAATACTGTGTCATCAGCTCAATTACTCTTTTATCGCCGCTGTATTCGTAATAAGACTGCAGGGCTGTCAGCATAACCATATTGGCCCACAAATCCGGGTTACCTCTCAGGGAAGTCAAACTAACTCTCGGTCCGAAGTATCCATCCTCCCGCTGGCTGGCAAAGGTATTTTCCAGCCATACACGTGCCTCATCGATAATACGTTTGTCATTTAAGACGTAGCCGGAATCGCCGAATCCTTTGAGCCAGTAAGGAAGCTCTTCCCATGGTGAATGCCCTTCTCCCTTTGGGCTAAGCCAGGCGTTCCCTTCCTTGCGAAGGAAGCCGCTGATTTCGTCGAGATGACCGTGAAAGCCTGTTGTCTGCAATTCGAGCTGTTTACGCAGCCAGCCGTCCGGGGTTATTGAGCCTATAGGCAGCTTCATAAACGGGCTTGGCAATAGCGGCGGACGATTACCGATATAATAATCATTTTTCAAACCGGCAACCGGACGCTCGACAACTTTAACTGAGGTTCCAGCACCGAAAGAACAGCCGCATAAACCAATAATTAACAAAAAAGAAATCATTTTAACCTTCATAACCATATTCCTCACTGAACTTACCGATTTATTTTTTATATTTTACTTTTTATTTTTAATTTTTTTTATCCTATTGCCCTGAGAATTCTTGTCCTGATGCCCGCGGGTTTTGCTCCTGCGGGGACCATAACATTAATTGCGTGCGGAAGAATTTTAATATTCACAGGCAGCGACGGGCCTGGGTCGCCGTCGATTTCGGTATAAATACCGCTGGCAGGTGAACTGACCGTAATTTCTCTTCCCTGCTTGTATATGACGTCGCTGAACCTGCTGTGTCTTTTCATTAGGGTCATAACAGAATGTTTGACAAGGTGGACGCGGCTGGCACATTTATAAATGCAGACATCCAGCAAACCATCACCGAAATCGGCATGGCGGAGTATTTCAAGGCCCATCGCATATCGGGATATATTTCCCACAAAAGCAAGACCGGGGCCTTCAAAAATCTCCTGGCCGTCAACGGCTACCTTTAAAGGCATATACCTGTAAGCCCAGAAAGTCCTCCAGACCGGAGAGAGGTAATCGAAATGGTCGATATTGCCCCTTCTCTGGCGGCTTACGAGTGTCACAACTTGCCCGTCGAAACCGAACCCGGCGATTGAGGTAAAGCTTTTGCCGTTTGCAATTCCCAAATCGAGCCAGCGTGTGAAGCCTTCCTGGAATGTCCTTATGACGGTCTGGAATTTCTCATCAAAACCCAGTTCGTTGGCAAGAAGGTTTTCTGTTCCTGCAGGCACAATAAGAAGGGGCTTGGAGCTTTCCTTAAGGCCGTCTGCGACCTCGCGGACTACGCCATCGCCGCCTACGACCACCACCAGTGCGCAATCAGCCCTTGCAGCAGCCTCTTGTGCAAAATTGAAACCATCCTGAAGAGAGCCGGTCAGGCTCACCCTGACATCATATCCATTGGCGATAAGAAAACTAT
>JBFZBH010000292.1:0-3134 GCA_041308525.1 Phycisphaerae bacterium
ATAAATATTAAGAGCGACTATCTGCGGCAAAAGTCTGCAGAGCTGCCGGAATTGAGCGAGGTTGATGTCGTAAGGCATTTCACGGAGCTTTCACGCAGAAATTTCGGGGTCGATACCAATTTTTATCCGCTCGGCTCCTGCACGATGAAATATAATCCAAAGGTCGCTGAAAGAATAGCTTCATATCCCGGCTTTGCCCACCTTCATCCCCTGCTGCCGCAGCTTCGCCGCGGAGGAATGCTCACGCAGGGAGCACTGCAGGTCCTTTACGAAACAGACATACTCCTTCGGGAAATAACCGGTATGGCTGGATTCACGATGCAGCCGATGGCCGGCGCACACGGCGAACTGACAGGCATTATGATTATGGCTGCCTACCATGCCGACAGGGGCAATACAAAGACGACAGTTTTAATACCCGATAGCGGCCACGGTACAAACCCCGCAAGTGCTGCGATTGCCGGATATGATGTCGTTTCAGTCCCGACCGATGAGAGCGGTTTTATGACTGCTGATATTCTGAAAAAATATGTCAACGATAAGGTGGCCGGCATAATGCTCACTTGCCCGGATACTCTCGGCCTGTTCAATCCGCATATCAAAGAAATCTGCGACCTCATCCACAGCGTTGATGGTCTTGCTTATTACGACGGCGCCAATCTTAATGCGATTGTCGGCAAGGCACGGCCCGGCGATTTCGGCTTCGATATAGTCCATCTGAATCTGCACAAGACCTTCGCTACGCCTCACGGCGGCGGCGGTCCAGGCGCAGGGCCTGTCGGTGTGACAGAAAAGCTGCTTGATTTTCTTCCAGTTTCTATTGTGGTAAAAAGAAACGATGGAACATTCGCGCTCGAATATGACAGACCGAAATCCATAGGCTATATCGCACCCTTCTACGGAAACTTCGCCGTAATTCTTCGCGCGTATGTCTATATCCTGATGCTCGGAAGAGATGGTCTTATACGAGTTGCTGAAAATGCTGTTCTGAATGCAAACTACATCAGGACTAAGCTTAAGGGATTTTATCAGCCGGCTTTTGACAAGTTATGCAAACACGAGTGTGTGTTCAGCCCGACAAAAAAGATGCTCGATAACGGTGTCCACACAATCGATATCGCCAAGGCAATCATCGACAGGGGCTTTCATCCGCCGACCACATATTTTCCAATCATTGTCAAAGAAGCAATAATGATTGAGCCTACCGAAACCGAAAGCAAGGAAACTATAGATGCATTTATTGAAGCAATGTTTGAAATCGCAAAGGAAGCACAAACGAATCCTGGAAAATTGCAGGCAGCGCCTGTAACAACGCCCGTCTGCCGCCCTGATGAAGTCACAGCCGCAAAAGACCTCAACATCGCCTGTTTATAAGTGACTTGCCATAATATTGACCGAATCTTCCGATGCCATTTGAGCGGCAGGATATTTTGCTTGACAGATTTTGTGCAAATGCTAATCTTTCCAATCAGAAAACTGAATTGAACGGAACTGAATAATTTTTTTTATCAAGCGTTATGTATGGCTGTGCATAACGGAATTTATGAAAAAGCTCGTGGCAAATTTCAGACTCTGGCTGGATAACAGAAACGGCCAATCCGTCCTCGGTGACGGTAAATGGCAATTATTGAAAGCCATTGAGAAAAAAGGCTCGCTTGCAGCCGCCTGCCGCCATCTGAAAATAAGTTACAGAAAGGCCTGGGGCGACCTGGAGAAAATTCAAATTGCCCTCGATGTTCCTTTGCTGGAGCAGCATCGCGGCGGAAGCAAAGGCGGCGTAACCATACTTACTGCAAAAGGTAAAGAGCTGCTCGAGGCTTATGAAAATTTTCACAGGGACATTGAAAAAGCTGCACAAAAGGCTTATGCCAAACACATTAAAAAATTATAAATCGCCAAAGACTTTCAAAAATAATTTGGCTGCATTTACTCGTTCGCTGGCGTTCAGCCTTATTGAGGTGCTCGTAGTCATCTCAATCATTTCACTTCTGTTAGGTATCCTTCTGCCGGTGACAAACCGTGTAAGAGAAACAGCAAGACAGGCCGTCTGTCAAAGCCAGCTCCGCCAGTGGGCACTCGCCTTCGAAGGCTACGCAATGCAGAACAATAATTTTTATCCTCACATCGACGGCCTCGATTACAACGATGGAAAAGCAGATAACTTCGGGTGGGTCGATGTTCTTCCGCCGCTTTTAGGCCAAAAGAGGTGGCGTGATTACAAAATTTGGGAAAAGCCGACAAAAGGTTTTTTCCAGTGCCCTTCTGCGAAACCGCGCGGCAGCGGATACGGTTACAATCCCGACAGGAACGGTTATTTTTCCTATGCAATGAATTCCTGCCTTGAGCTTGACAATAGCTGCTGGCCTCCTTACGGTCAGCCGGGCGGAAACAATATGCCGTCTTTTCTCAATGTAAATTTAATTAAGCAGCCCGTTAGAGTAATTCTGCTTTTTGATCAGCTTCTCGACCCCTCAAAAGGATTCGGGGGATTTGCCGTTAATCCCTCAGCAGGCGAACACTGCGGCGCTTATCCGAGAGATTTTTCCGCAAGGCACTTTAAAAAAAGAGGCAGCCTCGGCGGACTGATTCTATTCTGCGACTATCATATCGAATGGAAAGAGACCGTATGGAAAGCAAACTGGCCCATCGACGACCCGAAATTTCAGGCGCCGCCGAGGGATGACCCGGACTGGTATCCGTATCAGTAAAAAAATTTATTAATCCTTTTTAAGAAGGAGGTATCAAAATGATGAAAAGATTGGCTTTCTTATTTACCGGTGTAGTTGTTTTTTGTTTGTCAGCAGGCGCAACAACCCTGTCAATTTATGAAATTCAATACACTACGACTGCAGATGGCACGAGCAGCTGGAACATGCAGAAAGTCAATTGCGCAGGCGGAATCGTTATTCATAAATGGAGCGGCGGAAGACAAAGAGTTGTTTTGTATGATCCGAACAACGCAGCAGGCTGGGGAGGAATTGTTGCAAAAGCCGATGTCGGAACTTATCCCTTCAACACCGTTAACCTCGGTGACTGGGTAGCTTTAGACAATGTAACAGTATATGACTGTAATAATAAATCAAGAGGAAATACGACTCTTTACCTCGACGGCACATCGATAGTCCGCGTTGTAA
>JBFZBH010000293.1:0-3100 GCA_041308525.1 Phycisphaerae bacterium
GTCTTTTTCCCACGAATAGCTTGCCTGTTTGCCGTTGATGTTGACCAGTGTGATGGCCTCCATCTGAACATTGTCTTCCGGTTTTGTACCGGGCTGGTTAAAAAAGATTGTCTCCTGCCAGTAATAGACACGCTGCTGTTTGTCGGGCCAAAGTACCTGGTGGCGCACAACGAGGCCGTCCGGGTAAATCGTGAAATATTCATCTGCCCAGGACCCCCAGGCAAGGTCATTGTCGATGTCGGTTATTTCATACACAATATCGCATATTGCATATCGCCAGTGAACGACGATTCTTGCATCGGAATTTTCGATGATTCTCGCGTGGGCGTAGCGGCATTGCTTGTCGGACATATGCTCGTAGCAGCCGCGAGGCCCGCCGCGCTCCAGACTTTGGTCGCCTATCCATATTCCATTTTCCGTTATATAATTCGCAGCGTAGTTCATACCTCTCCAGAATACAACCCTTGTCGGCACTTCATCGAACGTCACGACGATATCAGAAAATGGTCCTGCCGGCCAAAGGTCGTCCCAGGCCTCGTTATATTCGAGCCGTGTGTAAAATGCCCCGAACTTATTTACGTTCTTCGGTCCCGACGGCATAACTGGAAAAGTGAGCGGCTGTGGATTTGCAGGAATATTTTTTGCGTATATTTCCTTGATTTGGTCTGTGGAGAGGGCACCATTATGAATCTTTACCTCGTCAATCAGCCCTTCGAAAATCATCTCAGATTTGATAGCAGCACTGGGTTCACGCTCGGTATTTTCCGGACACATCTTAGTATGGCTTCTTCCGATATATATTCCGGTTTGTTCAGCCTGATTGAATTTCCCCCTGACCGGATTTGCACCAGCATCTTTACCGTTTATATATAGTTTGATTCCGTTACTGTTGTCGAATGATGCTGCGATATGTGACCATTTCAGCAGGCTTACAGGCTCTTTTGAAATACATTCGTGCCATTGACCATCTATAGCAAGCTGCAGGCCGATTCTCCCGTATGCATCGATTCCGAAAGAGAAACCGCTTTTGCGATCTTTTTCCCTATCGATGATTCCTGTCCAGTTCCACGGATATGCCTGCGGGGCAATCCATGCTTCGACGCTGAAGCCGTCATTGACATCCAGCGGCTCTGTGCTTTGACGGTTTACAGAGGTTGTGTAGCCGTCGAGGCGAAGGGCTTTGCCCGAGACGCCATCGACGTATTTATAATTGCCTTCGAGCAGGTCACTTTGATTTCCAGCCTTGTCGAACACATAGTTGTCTCTATCGCTTCCTGAAATTGTTCCGATATGTCCCTTGCCGGAGTCATCACCGACTTTCTCTCCCTCGAGCTTGTCGAAAGACCACTTCATTAAAAGCCCGTCATTGACTTTTTCTCCCTTCATTAGCTTTTCAATATCATCAGGCGGGATAGCCCTGTCGTAAATACAAAGCTCATCAATTAATCCCTTGAAAAAGCGGTCTCGGCCATTCCACGAGCTTGCAAAGAATTTGTTGAGATGAACAGGAAGGGCTTTGTTGTATGTTATTTCTTTGTCGAGTTTGCCGTTGATGTAAATTGTTGCTGTTTTTGCTTTGCTGTCGTAAACGGCTGCAATATGTGCCCATTGGTTCGTAAATTTATCTGCCTGCGGTGCGCCTGAAACATCAACTGGCTCGTTGCCGTAAATCGACAGTTGTATTCTTCCGTTTTGAAGGATAAGAAAATGGACATCAGATTCACTCCACCTGTTTGTTGAGACCAGAGATGTGTAAGGATAAATTATCTGGTCGGCCTTTATCCATAGAGCGATTGTCAGGCTGTCATAAGTTCCGTCAAGTTCAGAGGAGACCGAATTGGCTCCGTTAAGCTGAAGGCCTCGATTGAACCTGCCGGGGACACTTCCTGCAATTCCCTTCGTGTCGAAATCCCACCATGCAATAATCTTTTGTTCCTTTGCATTAACAAGGGAAGCGGATAATAAAATGACAAATCCGATTGCTGATTTATAGCCTTTCATACCTTTCCTTTCATTTTTATTTTGAGAAAAAATATTATACTGAAAAAACGCTAAAAGTTAAGACCATTTTAAGAGCTTTTTTACAGCACGCTGTTAAAAAGACACTTTAAGCTTGGCGATTAATCAAATCACTGCTACAATGTCCGAAGTTTCATAAATTTTATTTATCTTAGCGCATTTGTTTGAAAAAAGGGTGATTTATGAACAGACGCAAATTTCTCAAGCTAACAGGCTTCACAGCTGCTTCATTTACAGTTTCAAAAAATCTTTTTGCTCAGCAGGAACCCTCTGATAAGAGTAAAGAGAAACTCCTCGATGGTATCGATGACCGCATCAATAAATATCGCAAAGCAGAATGCACGCTGACGTTTTTGGGACCGGACGGCAAGGTATTGAAAAATTCAATTACAGTTAAAATCGAACAAACGCGTCATAAATTTCTTTTCGGCTGCAATATCTTTATGCTTGGACGGTGCAGGACCCCGAAAGGCAATGAAGCCTATGAAAAATATTTTTCAGACCTCCTGAATTTTGCAACTCTCCCCTTTTACTGGTGGGCCTTCGAACGTGAAAAAGGCAAGCCTGATATTGCACGGACTGAGGAGATTATCAAATGGTGCAGAGCGAAAAATGTTGTAGCTAAAGGCCACCCGCTTGCTTGGAACTGGGTGGACCCTCGCTGGCTGCCCGATGACCCTGATAAAGCTATGGAGGCACAGTTCGAACGCATAAGCGATTGTGTTTCGCGATTCAAAGGACAAATCGATATCTGGGACGTTGTTAATGAGGCGACTGATTACACACGCGACCAGCAGAAAGAGGCTGCGCCGAAACTTACCAACGGAATATTGAAAATCGGTCTTGAGCAGTATCTTCGCAGGGCTTTTAAATCAGCACGCAATGCAAATCCTGATGCAAAGCTTGTCATCAATGATTATCGCACGGACCAGGCTTTTGGAAACAATGTTCTTTCGGTGCTCGTTGATGACAAGAAAAATCCTCTTTATGATGTCATTGGTAATCAGGTTTGAACCCATTCCGGCACAATAAATTCCAGCGTCAAACCAGACTTTCAGACTCTCTGCTGTGGGCTCAACCC
>JBFZBH010000294.1:0-3093 GCA_041308525.1 Phycisphaerae bacterium
TTGACTTCAGGGACACTAACCAAGAACGGTTTATCTTCAGACCAGTACACAGCTCCTGCGGTGCTTTTGGAGTTCACGGGACCTGGAACAATTATATTGCCAGCCAGCACTTTTACACAGACGTGGCTGACAAATACGGGCGGGAATACCTTTGCTTCACAGGTAACATACGCAAGCGTGACCGGATCTGTGACCTATTATTATGAACCAATTCCTGAGCCGGCGACAATTTGTCTGCTTGGTTTGGGCGCATTGGGGCTATTAAGAAAACGCAGAACATAAATCCTAAAAGCAGTCATCAACATTAAAGGGCTGTGAATTTATCACAGCCCTTTTTTTTCGCTTATTTTTACTTTATATCACTTCAAAGTATAAACAGAAAGATATATATACTCAGAAAAATTAATGCACATTGCACTTAAAGCTCAAGGGAAAAATTCCTTGACTTTGCAGGCTGATTTTGTAATTTCAATTCTTTAGGAGCTCTTTATTTAAAGGATTTTATGATGAGTCAGAATATTAACGGAACATTCGTCTTCGAACCAAGTGAGGGACAGGCACAAAAAACTGTCCTCTATGAAAAGCATATTGCACTTACCGACAAATCGCACATAGCTCCTTTTGCTGGCTTTCTTATGCCGCTGTGGTATTCATCAATAAGCAGTGAACACAAGGCAGTTCGAGAGGCAGCGGGTCTGTTTGACTGCACCCATATGGGAGTTCTTGAGGTTCAGGGCTTTGAAGTAGCCGATTTTCTTAATCTTATTGCGACCAACGATGTTTCAAAAATCACTGACGGCAGTGCCCAATATTCATACATCCTCGATGCAGCAGGAAACGTCCTCGATGACATAATTATTTATCGGCGGACAAGCGATAAATTTATGGTGGTCGTCAACGCCGCCAATGAGCCGAAGATTAAGGCATATATCGATGCCCTGCTTGAAGGACAGGCCATTCTGGATGTATCGAATCCGAAAAGAAAGCTCGAATATGAGCCGTCAATCAGAGATATGAAAGATACATCCGCAGGAAGCGATTGTAAGGCCGATATAGCACTCCAAGGCCCTGCTTCGCTGGATATAATTCTTGCCCTGCTGAAAGATAATGCAGTGAAAGAAAAAATCAAAGCACTTAAGCCGTTCAAATTTATCGAAACAACCATCTGTGAAAATGTCGGCTGCATTATTTCCCGGACAGGCTATACGGGCGCAAAAGTCAGCTTCGAATTATATGCTCATCCATCACAAGCCCCCCTTCTGTGGGACAAATTGCTCGAATATGGAAAATCTTTCGGATTGGTTCCCTGCGGACTTGGCGCACGAGACAGCCTCAGAATCGAAGCAGGGCTTCCGCTTTACGGTCACGAACTGAACGGGCCTTTTAATATCTCGCCTTTTGCGGCAGGCTACGGCTGGGCTGTTAAGCTCGACAAAAAATTCTTCATCGGAAAAGATGCTATGCAAAAGGAAGCCGCTGAATATAATGCAGAGGTCGTAAGATTGAAGCTGCCGGGCGAAAAAGGCGTGCGGCCTGTCCGGCAGAACGACGGCGTCTTAGTCGGCGGCAAATGCATCGGGTGGGTCTTAAGCTGTGCCGCCGCCGGAGAAAAACAAATTGCACTTGCACTTGTCGAAAAAAATATTATAAAGGAAAATACCCCTGTCGGGATTTATTACCTGGCAAGAAGCCAGGGCCAGATTCAAAAGGGAAAAAAGGAAAAAGTCCGGAAAGGTCAGGAGCTGCAGCAGGATATCGAAGGTATCGCTGCTGCCCGTTTTGAAAAATTTTAAAGGAGGCCGAATTTTATGGTCGCAGAAGGATTGCTTTATACGAAGGAACATGAATGGATAAAAATCGAGGGGGATAATGCCATTGTCGGAATTACCGACCACGCACAGGAAATGCTCGGCGAAATTACTTACGCAGAGCTGCCGAAAATCGGCAGGAAATTGGAGACAGGTGCGGAAATGGCCGTTGTCGAAAGCTCGAAGGCCGCAAGCGATGTCTTTGCGCCTGTCGGTGGAGAGGTTGTCGAGATAAATCAGGCCCTCGAAACTAAACCGGAATTGATAAACGAAGACTGCTACAAATCCGGATGGATTTGCAAGCTGAAAATAAGCGACAAGGACGCAGCCAAAAAATTAATGAGTGCAAAAGAGTACGAAGAATATCTCAAAGGGTTATAAAATGGAAAATAATACACAACTGCCCAATCAGCCGCCGCCGAATCCGCAGCCTCCTTATCAGCAGCCTCCCTATCAGCCGCCCAACCCTCCCTATTATACGCACCCTCCGAAAAAACGCACCGGCTGGAAAATCTTCTTCGGGATTATCTTCGGATTTTCAATTTTCTTCAATATCGTCCTGTTTATACTGCTGATTTTTGTTTCGATGTTCTCAATCGTAGGAGCTGGAGGCGGCGATTACTACATCGAAGAGGTCATCAAAAAAGGACCGGCTTTCGGAGCCGACAAAATACTCGTTATAAACCTCGACGGTATAATTGATGAAATGAAATCGCAGGATATCATCAATCAGCTCAAACGAGCCCGGGAGGACTCGCAAATCAAGGGAATCATCCTTCGCGTCAATTCGCCGGGCGGCCTTGTCTCAGCCAGCGACCAAATATACAACGAAATCCTCAAACACAGAGACTTGACAAACCAGCCGGTCGTAGCATTTATGCAGGGTGTCGCAGCTTCGGGAGGATATTACTGCTCGGCGGCCTGTGAAAAAATCATCGCTGAGCCGACCGTAATTACAGGGTCGATCGGTGTGATTATGAATTATTTTGTCATAAGCGAGCTGCTCGAAGGAAAGCTCGGCATCGAGCCGATAATAATAAAATCGGGACAGAGAAAAGACTGGCCCAGCATGTTTTCGAAACCCGACGAGATGCAGATTCAGTATCTGAACGAAAAAATAATCACGCCTGCCTATGATAGATTCGTCGGAATCGTTGATGATTCGAGAAAGCAGCTGTCTTTAGACGAAGTCAAACAGCTCGCAGATGGGAGCATCTTTTCGGCCCAGCAGGCCCTCGATGAGAAACTGATAGACAAAGTGGGCTACGTAGATGATGCAATCAAA
>JBFZBH010000295.1:0-3093 GCA_041308525.1 Phycisphaerae bacterium
ATACGGCGAGGGGCTGGTTGTTTTAGACAGTGATGAACATGATGAGGAAGGACATATCACTGAAGATCTGGAACTTAGAAAAAAAATGGTCGAGAAGCGGCTGAAGAAGCTGGAATTGATAAAACAGGAAATAATCCGACCCGAGCTATGGCCAGGGGAAAACTATGAGACAATAGTGGTCTGCTGGGGTTCGACATATAATGCGGTCAGAGAGGCAATTGAGCGGCTTGGGAGAAAAGATGTTGCACTATTGCATTACAAGCAGGTTTATCCATTACACAGTGAAACAGCAAATTATCTGAAAAAAGCTAAAAAAACAGTGATTGTGGAAAACAATGCGACAAGCCAGTTTGGAAAACTAATCAGACTTCATACGGGCATTGAAATCGAAGAAAAGATTCTAAAATATGACGGGCTGCCCTTTGCAGTCGAAGAAATAATCGAAGGACTCCGGAAGATACTGGATTGAGTAATTATGGATGCAAAAGAATTCGATATGGGGAAGATTGATATTGCCTGGTGCCCGGGATGCGGAAATTATGCAATATTGAAGGCACTGAAAAAGGCACTGGCAGAGCTGGAGATTTCACCGACGAACCTTGTGCTCGTTTCGGGAATCGGCCAGGCTGCAAAGGCACCTCATTATTTCAGGACAAATTTATTCAACGGTCTTCACGGACGTGCACTAAGTCCTGCGGTTGCGATTAAGGCATCGAATCCGTCTTTGACTGTAATTGCAGAAAGCGGCGACGGCGACATGTACGGCGAGGGAGGAAATCATTTCCTGCATACGATACGCCGAAACCCTGATATTACAAACATCGTTCACAATAATATGGTTTACGGCCTGACGAAGGGACAGGCATCGCCTACAAGCCAGAAGGGATTTAAGACGCCGGTGCAGGTGAATGGAGTATATCTTGAGCCTTTTAACCCGCTAGCAGCAGCAATTGCATTAGATGCTTCGTTCGTGGCGAGGGCCTTTGCCGGCGACATAGAGCAGACGAAAGAAATATTCAAGAAGGCAATAACACATAAAGGATATGCACTTGTTGACGTTTTTCAGCCGTGTGTAACCTTTAACAGAATAAATACCCACCAATGGTTTAAGGACAATACTTATTATCTCGAAGATACTTATGACCCGCACAACAGGGTCGAGGCATTCAAAAAAGCTATCGAGACAGACAAGCTGCCTTTGGGCGTTTTTTATATAAATTCGAATAAGAAAACTTTCGAGGAAAATGTGAACGCCAATCGAAAAAGCAACGAGGCTTTATATAAATATGAGGTGGACACAGGTAAGCTCAGGAACCTGATAGACCAGTTTAAGGACGCAAACTGAGCTGAAAATCGCTAACTCATCCATTAAAACTGAATAATTGCCCATAGCAAACTAAGCAATATCCCTATATCAACTGAATAGCAAATAATGATAAAATCACATTAAAGAACGGAAGAAGTTTTAATTGACGTATCGCAATATTACATCTCAATCACTGAAGGATTAAAAAAATGAATGAAAAGGTAATAGCTCAAAAAGCAACCCCCTGGTATGTATTGAACTCACCGGAATTAGGCGGGGCATTTCATGACTTTTACGAAGCCTGTAAAGAGCAAGGTGTACTCGATACGAAAACCAAGGAGCTCCTGATGACGGCGCTTTCATGCGCGTTTCGCTGCCCGCACTGCACGGAATCTCATATAAAGGCTGCACTGGAGGCCGGCGCAACAAAAGAAGAGATAACAGAGACACTGCTGATCACTGCAGTCGAGGGTGCAGGGACACAGCTGGGGTGGGCAAGCGAAATTTTTCTAAAATATTTGGGGCAAGACAGGGAAAGATAAGGCCTTAATTTTTGCAGATTTTCAAATCTAAAAAAATCGAACAGGCTTATGAGGTACTCTCCATATTCATAATACATTAACGAGAAACATAACGATTTATTATCATGGAAAGCTGCTTTTGAACCCCACTGTGTTAGCGAATTTTCTGTTCTTACAGCCTTTTACCTCCGAAGCGAATGAATAAAAATAGGCATATTCCTTAATTATCTTAAGGTAAACACTTATAGTATACAGCGATGTTACGGGGTATCATTTTCCTATTAAAAACGCTATCTCTCTTGCAAAAACGGAATAGGAACGTTAGAATGAAAAGCAGTTTATTTTCTGATTTTTTTAATTTAAGAAGCATTTTTTTATGGAAACAATTCCTGATATTCAAAACAACGTTTTTGAGCGGGATTCAGTTGATATATGTATCTATTCTGGATAATTGCGTAGAGCGTGATTGAAAAGAAGGAATATGGCCGACAAAGGGGATAAAAGAAGCGAAAAAGCCAGCACGAGAAAGCGTTCAAGGGAAACCTTGTGGCAGAAAGGCATCAATCGTGACATAACGGAGCAACAAGAGGGAGAGGAAAAACTTCGCCTGCACGCACAAATACTTGAGCAGGTCCATGATTCGATTGTAACAACAGACCTCGACGGGATTATTACAAGCTGGAACAAAGGCTCGCAGAGAATGTTCGGATATACTGAAAAAGAAGCACTGGGCAAACATATATCTTTCATATATCCGGGTAAGGAGAAGAAATTCCTCGAAAACAAAATCATAAAGCCGTTAAAGAAAAGAGGCCACCACCAGACAGAGGTAAGGTTGCGGAGAAAATCAGGTGAAGATATCTATGTTCACCTTTCACTATCCCTTCTTAAAGATGCGAACAGAACAGCAACAGGAATGATTGGCTATGCGATAGATATAACAGACCGCCGGCGTGCGACGGAAGCCATTGAGGCTGCACGAACCGCAGCGATAAATGACAAAAATCGGCTTGAGGCGGTGATGGAGGTACTGCCCTCAGGCATAGCTGTTGTTGACGAAAAGGGCGGCAATATTCAAGCCAACAAGATGTTCGAGAAAATATGGGGCGGACGGGGGCCTGCTGCAAAAAGCATCAAGGATTATGTTAAATTCAAGGCCTGGCAGGCAGACACAGGCAAACCAGTAAAACCTCAGGAATGGGCATCGGCACAGGCCGTGCAAAAGGGCAAAACTGTAACCAACCAGCTATATAAGATTCAGCGATT
>JBFZBH010000296.1:0-3081 GCA_041308525.1 Phycisphaerae bacterium
TGCTGAGCGTTTATAACCGTGCCCAAAGTGCTTCGGCATCGGTTACCCGGATATTTAATGCTTTTCAGACGCCCCGGGAGGTTTTGCAGCTTATAGCAGAAGACCTCGACAGGATAATAGTTGAAAACCAGGACACCACGATACGTTTCCAGAATAAAACAGACCTGAACGGCTACCGCTCGGCAAGACTGGAAATCACCAGGACAATTTTTAACAAAGACAACCAGGCGGCAGTTTTCGAAAAAATAGTCTGGCAGACTGCAGCAGACCTCTATAGTGATGCCAACGGCCTGGTTCTCTATCGAAGTCACAGCGGAATGGTAATCGAAGACAAGCTGCTTGATGAGTCTAAAGAACAATGGCAGCGGGATGTTTTTGTCCCGGTATGCGAAGGAGTAACTTTCTTTTCCGTCCAGACCGATACGGGCCAGAAGCTGCCTGATGGCACTCCCGTAATTATGGACAGCTGGACTTCAGCGGCGCTGCCGACGAATGTGCTGGTCAAAGTTTCCTTTACAGAGCCTGTTGAAGTTCTCAATGGGGTATGGGAAATACCGGATTATCAAAAAATTGCACGGACCATCGCTATTGACCGCACGAGAAAAATACCTTTTGTGATTGAAAAAAAGATTGCTGTAATCGCCGGCGAGGATGCGAACAATCCTTCAGGCAAAGAGCCTAACGCGACGGGCAGCGTTCTCAAGGAAGGCGTGGACGGAACGATTCCAAAAGGAATTCAGGACGATAGTATCAATAAAAATGAGCAGGGCGGCCGTGAATAAAAGAACTCGAAAATTTGTTCAGAAAGAAAACCAAAGCGCGTTTGTGCTTCTGCTGACAATTGTCTTTCTTGTTGTCCTTGCAACGGCCGGATACATTCTTTCCAGCCGATTTATGGCCGAGGGCCGCCGCAACAGATATATGATTGATTATGTCCAGGCCCGTTATGCGTGCGATTCGGCTGTCAAATATGCCCTTGCAACAATGCAGGAATTTCAGCCGTATTTAATTTCCCGTCCCAATGAGCCCGACTTTTCAGACCTGTTCCATTTTACCGATGCACAGTATGAGCAGTATATTACCGACTGGCTGATGGAAAACGAAATGAACCAGGAAGAAGACAGTGGTGAAAACAGCGGTACAGATGCTGGATTGTCGCTCTCCAGCGGCCTTGACGATAACAATGACATCAACGACGTTAATGTTATCACTGACCTGAATGATTTCAATGATACTGCTTTTCGCAAGACCTATGATTCTTTTATTACGGACTTCGATAATCCGCAATCACTGGTTATTCGCGGCCCCTACGGCCCGCCGTGGCCGCTTGTTTTGGAGCCTGCGGAGATGGAGATAGGCACGGCAAAAGTAAAAATCGAAATTGAAGATGAAAACGCGAAGTTCCCTGTCGGCTGGGCGATGATTGATGATGAACAGTATAATCGCGAGGCACGCGCTGCTTTTATTACTTTCTGTTCCTGGATGTGGCGCGATCCGAATGTCGAGGACCTGCGGGCAAGAATCGAAGTCATACAGGAGCAATTTCTGGAAATAAATGAAATAAAGCAATTTAAACTTGATTTTAAGACTTCAACAGTGCAGGTGACCGACCAGCCGGTCCGGACTTCGGGCAGGACCCAGCCGAAACCAAGGACTGTCCAGAGGACTGTCTCCGCAGACCAGCAGATGACAAGACAAAGCGCCGATTTTGCAAAAATTTTCCACAGTTCGCTGGTGGAATTCGATGATTTTGCCAGGCCGACAATCGAAAGCGACCAGAGGAAAGAGTCGGCCCTCAAATATATGGGCATGTGGGGCTCGGCGAAGGTAAATATCAACACTGCTCCCCGTCATGTCCTCGAGGCTGCTTTTACATTCGGCGGGCGCGAAGTCGATATCGCCAACGAGATTATTATTCGCAGGCAGGTTAAGCCTTTTGCGAGTATAGACGATTTAAAAAATGACCTTTTGCAGTATTCTGATTCCATTGGTAAATGCGAAAAATTCATTACAACGACAAGCAATATATTTACCATAAGAATAACTGCGGTCAGCGGCGCAGCCAGGGCTTCTGTGGTTATCGCGATACAAAAGGACAACAACCAGACAAAAAGGCTCGGTGCAATTTCTTCATGAAGATTAAGATTACGGACTGCCGTTATATATTTATATGCAGGATAAGTTATGAATTGCAAAATGTGTGTTTTAACAGTTAGCAGCTTTAATTCGCAAAGCTCAGGAGCCATAAAAAGTGAGCAGTAAAAACTACATTGGAATTTATGTAAAGCCATCCGGTGCGGCTGTAGTGGTTTTACCTTCAGGGGCTAAGGACCAAAAGCCTTCTGCCTGCTTTACTGTTGAATCGCATGAGCAGGCAAATATGCTTGACAGTCCCGCTGTCGCCGCTGAACTTGCTAATCTTATTGCGGATGAATGTGCCAAAAGGTCACTGTCGCTTCAAAACTGCGAGGCAGCGGTCGCCCTCGACTGCTCGATGTTTATGCAGCACAGCATGCACAGTGAATTCAGCGACACCGGCAAGATCGCGCAGACCATCCGATTCGATGCCGAAGAGGCACTGGCCACAGATATCAGTGAGCTTGCAATTGCCTTCAAAATAAGCTCAGTGCACCAGGCCGGCTCGCAGGTAACTGTTTTCACAGCAGCCAAGAAGCTGCTGTTCGAACTGCTTGGTGCGCTTCAGGCAAGGAATATCGACCCGATATCAATCGAGCCGGATGTGTGCTGTCTTTCGCGTTTTGTCATGCGGCATTGCAACAAACAGCCCGCTGAATCCGGCAATCTTGTCTTTGCTGTCCTCTCTGAATCCAGGGGTTATCTGATAAGTGGTGATTCTTTATCGCAGAAAAAAGAGTATTTCACTCGGACCTTTCTTATCGGACCTTCACAAGACAAGACCTCCCTTCTAAAGAGGGAATTTGCTCTGACAAGAGCTGTTTCTGATGAGCCTGTCGGGACAATTGAAATTTTCGATTCCTCCGGCACTGTAAACATTCAGCAATTGGCTGATTTGCTTTCTGTAAAAATTGAAAACCTCGATTTGGCTGCTTCAGAACCGGG
>JBFZBH010000297.1:0-3014 GCA_041308525.1 Phycisphaerae bacterium
CTGCATCGCTAAGCTGCTGATGGGTCGTGGTCGAAGGATGGATAACAAGGGTCTTGCTGTCGAGGACATTGGCAAGGTGGCTTGCGAGTTTTACGCTTTCGATAAATTTAACCGCTGCACTCCTGCCGCCTTTGATGCCGAATCCCAGTATTGCGCCCTGCCCCTTCGGAAGATACTTTTGAGCAAGCTGATAATCGGGATGGGACTTCAGACCCGGATAATTTACCCACGAAACCGCCGGATGCTTCTCAAGCCAGCTGGCAAGCTTCAGTGCGTTCTCACAATGCCGCGGAACACGAAGATGAATTGTCTCCAGTCCCTGCAAAAATAAAAATGCGTTAAATGGAGACATACAGGCACCCATATCACGAAGCAAAGTGACACGAAGCTTTATAATGTACGCAAGCTCTTTGAATGATTCGACATATTTGATTCCGTGATAGGCAGGGTCAGGCTCCGTCAGCTCCGGGAACTTGCCGTTTGCCCAGTTAAATTTGCCGGAATCAATTACAATCCCGCCGATGCTGTTGCCGTGGCCTCCGATGATTTTTGTGCAGCTGTGAACAACAATATCGATGCCGTAATCAATCGGTCTTAACAAAATCGGCGATGTCACAGTGTTATCACACATAACCGGTATATTGTTTTCTTGGGCAATTTTAACGACCTTTTCGTAATCCATAATATCATTCTTGGGATTGCCGATGCTTTCGATGAAAATAAGCCTTGTATTTTCCTTTATAGCCTTGGCAAAATTTTCCGGCCTCTTGGGGTCAACAAAAGTAACATCAATTCCCAGCTTCGGAAGAGTCTGGCTGAAAAGCGTCACCGTCCCGCCGTAAAGGGAGTTTGAGGAGACAAAATGCTGACCGGATTTGCAGATATTCAGGATGGCATTTGATATGGCTGCCATTCCGGAACTGAAGGCAAGACCGCCAATGCCGCCCTCCATAGCAGCAAGCCGCTTTTCCAGACAATCCGTTGTTGGGTTCATAATCCTGCTGTAAATATTGCCGAACTCTTTGAGCGCAAAGAGATTTGCCGCATGCTCGGTGTCCTTGAACACATAGCTTGTTGTCTGATAAATCGGCACGGCCCTGCTGAAAGTAGATGGATCGACTGTCTGCCCTGCATGCAGGGCAAGGGTTTCAATGTGATAATTATTCTTTTCGTTCATTTGCGGCACCTCACTTAATCATTGGGTAAAATTTCCATCATCCTGTCGAGGGCTTTTTTGGCTTTTGTGCGTATCTCGTCAGGAACTGTAATTCGATATTGCATGTCCTGCAGCGACCAAAGGACCTTTTCGAGCGTTATCTTCTTCATATTCAGGCAAACTGCCTTTTCGCTTGCAGGTATAAAACTCGCATTGGGATTTGCTTTTTTCAAAGCATGGATTATCCCTACTTCTGTTGCGATAATAAATGTCTTTGCAGAGCTTTTCCGGGCAAAATTTAACATCTGGCTGGTGCTCAAAATCTGGTCAGCGAGCTCTTTTACCGGTTCTGTGCATTCAGGGTGCGCCATCACAACAGCATCGAGATATCTGTCTTTCAGACTCAGAATGTCATCTGCGGTTATAACAGCGTGGGATATGCAGTAACCCGGCCAGAGAATCAAATCCCTCCCGCTTTGCTGCGATACAAATCTTGCCAGGTGATGGTCCGGAACAAAAACAATACGCTTGTCTTTTGGAAGAGTCTGCACAAGTTTGGCTGCATTTGCGCTTGTGCAGCAGTAATCACATTCCGCCTTGACTTCTGCCGTGCTGTTGACATAACAGACAACCAGCGCATCGGGGTATTGTTTTTTTAACTGGCGAAGCTGCTCTGCGTTTATCATATCCGCCATCGGGCAGGAGGCGTTCTTGTCAGGAAGAAGAACTGTTTTTTGCGGCGATATAATCGCAGCGGTTTCCGCCATAAAATTTACCCCGCAAAAAACTATCACCTCGGCGCTTGTTTGTGCTGCCTTTATGCTTAAGCCCAGAGAGTCTCCCGTAAAATCAGCTATGTCCTGCACCTCTGGAAGCTGATAATTATGCGCAAGTATTACAGCGTTGCGCTCTTTTTTAAGTTGATTTATTTTTTCAGCTAGTTTTTCGCTCACAAATACTCTCCACAGATTACTTTTTTTCACTGCCGCGCGAATCTTTATATATTAAATCAGCGTGAGGCGTCATAACCGTAACACCCGCCGGAACGGAGTCCTTTATCCAGACGTTCCCGCCGATGACCGCCCCTTCGCCGATAACTACATCACCGAGTATCGTAGCTTCGGCATAAATTGTAACATTATCTTCAAGGGTCGGATGCCGCTTAGTCCCGCGAAGAAGCCTTCCCTTCTCATCTTTTTTGAAACTGAGGGCCCCAAGTGTAGTTCCCTGATAAAGTTTCACATTATTTCCAATTACAGTTGTTTCACCAATAACTACACCTGTCCCGTGGTCAATAAAGAAATTTTTGCCGATTTTCGCACCAGGATGAATATCTATTCCTGTTTTCGAGTGGGCATATTCGGTCATAATTCGCGGAATAAGAGGGACATCTTTAAAAAAAAGCTCGTGTGCGATACGATAGGTTGCAATCGCAATAATGCACGGATAGCTGATGACAATTTCCTCATAAGATTGCGCAGCAGGGTCGCCGTCAAATGCAGCGCGAACATCACCCTTGAGCATCTCCCTTATATTCGGAAGCTCGCTCAAAAGGTGAAGCGTTGCTTCATCCGCCATTCGCCTGCAATCCCCCGTCGAGCAGTTTTCAAGCCGGCAGCGATATTTAAACCCTCGCTCTATCTGCTCCGAAAGCTCCGTATATACATGATACAGAATATCGAGCACAATAAAACTGACATTCGACTGCGTGACAGTCCTTTTACCTGTATAGCCGGGAAATAGAAGCTCCGTCAGAAAATCGAGAATTTCCAGTATTTTGCTTCGAACAGGCAGGTTGGCTGCATCAATGAAATTTATACCCGTATCGTCCCTGTAAGTCCGGACTATCTGCCGCACA
>JBFZBH010000298.1:0-3069 GCA_041308525.1 Phycisphaerae bacterium
CTACAGCGACACCATATTGACCGACTGTACCTTCGTTAAAAACTCTGCCAATAACAATGGTGGCGGGATGTGTAACAACTGGAGTAGCCCGACTGTGACAAAATGCATATTCATCGGTAATAAATCTAAAAACTATGGAGGTGGGATGTTCAGCAAATTCAACATTCCTGCCGTGACCAACTGCACCTTCAGCAACAATTCAGCCGATTACGGCGGCGGAATGTACAATTCTGCCAGCAGACCTATCGTTTCAAGTTGCACCTTTGGCGGAAATATGGCATATTATGCAGGCGGCGGAATAAGAAACACTGATAGCAGCGACTCAAAGGTTACCAATTGTATCATTTGGGGCAACAGCCCGAATGAAATATCAAACTTCTCCCACACCATAACAGTAAACTATAGCGACGTCAAGGGCGGATATAGTGGCACAGGTAATATAAATAAAGATCCGTGTTTTGTGGATGTTAATAATTCTGACCCGAATTTGTGGAATTTACGCCTTAAGCCGAATTCACCTTGTATTGAAGCTGGTGATAACAATTCAGTGCTTCGTGATATAGCGGACGTTGATAACGACGCAAATACAACCGAGCCAACGCCGTTTGACATGGATGGATTCCCTAGATTTATAGATGATTGCGGGACAGCAAACACTGGTAAGGGAACACCCCCAATTGTTGATATGGGTGCATACGAATTCCTTTTAAGCGACATAGACAGAAATGGCAGTATAGATTTTGAAGACTTTTGTTTATTTGCATCATATTGGCTGGATACTAACTGCACCAGATGCAGCGGTGCTGACCTGACCTGTGACGGGAATGTTGACTTTAATGATTTACAGGAGTTTATTTCATACTGGCTGGCAGGAACTCAATCCTGATAAACTGAATCGGGATTGTACTGCGCTTAGCGTATCTCATAACCTCATCGAAGAATCGGGGGGAAATTTGTTGAAAATTTGGGGGGATTGGGGTATAATTTGATTATTAGTTTGCAGGCTGTATAATTTTTAACGCTGTGTTAGTTAAAAACATGCCTTGTTATCACGGCGAAAGCTGGTTAAAAAGTCTGCCTGTCGTAAATCTTTTTTTTAAGAAAGGATAAAGAATAGTTTTTTCGAATTTTAAGAGGGGCGCAAAAACGGCTGGCGGTTCTTATGAACAGCGGCAAATATTTTCAATTAAGAAAGCATAGATACGTAAAATTATGGTGGAATGGCGCTTTTTAAGAAATCAAATACGCCCGTCTTACTATTTTAGAACGAACAATGAAGTAAGCAGGCGTCTTCAGAATTTGTTAAAATGTTTTTTCTACCTCCAAATTTGGGTTCTGAATGCATTATCAATGGTGTAATTTCGGTTGTTAATAATCTTAAGGTAAGCTGCCGGCGGCAAAAGCAGCACTGCTGGTCAGCGCCGTATTAAGTCAAAAAAGTGAGGTGTAAATGTTTAATCATCAAAATCGTTTAACCACAACAATTCTTACATTAATCAGCATACTCTTTATATGGACAAGTTATGCATTTGCTGCTGACCTGACTTTTTTCGGTTACTCCGATACCCATTACAATGTATCGGGCAAAGAAAATTCTATGGTCGGCGTCATCAATGACCTTCCCGGCACATCATATCCGGATTCCATCGGAGGCACAGTCGGAAAGCCCCGAGGCCTCCTTATGCCCGGCGACCTGATAGATGCAGGAGGTAATGCTTCCACGCAAGGAGCACAGTGGGCAAAATACATCGCAGATTTCGGCGTCAATGGCGAAGGCAAATGCCTGTTCCCTGTCTTCGAAGGACTCGGAAACCACGACACAAGCTCAAATTGGTATGTTTTCAACCAGATAAAGGACCGCACAGTCAAAAGAAAGGACCTCGGATATGTCAGTAATGTGTCATCGAACGGCTACCATTATTCCTGGGACTGGGACGGCGTCCATTTCATTATGCTAAATATTTTCCCCGGAAATATCTGGTACGGCGAAGCAGATACTTACGGCTATCCCGGACATGACCCCAAATATGCGAGAGATTTTCTTGTTTCAGATTTAAAGGACAAGGTAGGAAATACAGGCCGCCCTGTGGTAGTTTTACATCATTTCCGCCCCGTCGATGATAACTGGTGGACATTCAATGCAATCGATAAATACTTCAAGGAGCTGCAGGATTATAATATTATCTGCATCATTGTCGGTCATCAGGGCGGCGGCGTGAACAACACCGTCAGAGGAATAAACTGGGTTAGCTGCAACGGCGCGTTTAACGTATTCCGGATATCGCCGGATAATAAATTTTACGCAGTCCAGCGCACATCTGATTCCTGGGGAGCACCTTTTCAGAAGAACATATTTTTATCTTTCGCAACCTCTGGCCTGGCTGCCTGGATAACTAACGGAAATTTTGCTTCAAACATAAAAAGCACAACAGCCACGCTTTCCGGAAAGCTTGTTTATGAGGCCGCATCATCTACTAATGTTACATTTTACTGGGGCACAACCGACGGCGGCACAGACGCAGCCAACTGGCAGCATTCCAAAGACATTGGCGTCCAGAAAGCCGGCTCTGTCTTTACAGCCGACATCAACGGACTTGAGCCGTTTACAAACTATTATTACAGATGCAAGGCAGCCAACAGCTCCGGAACTGCCTGGTCAAAATACTCGTACCCGTTCACCTCTGCAGGCACAATGCCCGAAGGATGGGCGACAACCTTTGTCGGATACGAACAGCGTCCGGGAGGGGCACATTGTGATAGCAACACCTTTACAGTAAAAGGTTCAGGCAGGAATATCGGCGATGGAGGTGTGGGAGGCGACCCGGCAATAGATAATTTCCAGTATGCTTATAAAGGATTCGAAGGTGACGGAGAATTCAAAGTGAGAATTGCAGATATTGGGAAAGGCACACCAAACCCAAAGACCGGAATAATGCTGCGGGAGACACTCGAGGGCAGCTCCAAAAACGCCTCCGTTCTGTTGGCCCGAAATGAGGGGCTGCAATTTTTTAATCGCTCGAGTACAGGCGGGCCAACTGATAAAAGCAAAAATAACTCGATAAAGTCAGC
>JBFZBH010000299.1:0-3068 GCA_041308525.1 Phycisphaerae bacterium
CGGACAGGATGGAAAATGACTTGTTTGGCGGCTCTGTGTGTATCAGCGGCGATTTAGCTCTCGCTGGTTCGCCATACAGCAACAGCAGCAAAGGCGCCGTTTTTGTGTACAAATTCTGCTCAGGCGCCGACCTCAATGGCGACTGCCTCACGGATTTTACGGATTATGCAATATTGGCGAATCTCTGGCTCTATAATACCTGCTCGGAGGTCAACGAATGGTGCAGCGGCAGCGACTATGACACAAGCGGCAGCATCGACTCGTTAGACTTGATGTTCATTATCAGACATTGGCTTGAAGATATATAAAAATTAAATTTTTTCAAGATGAACATTTTCATATTATTACAATATCGACAGGCTTGATTGCTTTACCGTGCATTTAGATGAGAAATGTCAGCCGGCATATAGACAAAACGACTAAACCAGCTCATAATATATCAGTTGCAGCTTATGCTTATGGCCTGCGATAGCACAGACAAAATGACTATGCTGTATTCTTCGAAAAAGTTATGAAAGGACAATGCAAATGAAAAGGAAAATCCTGTTATCATTAACGTTATTGGCAGCATTTTTGCTCGGATGCCGCAATCAGCCGCAAGCTCCCGTAAAAATCTCCGACAACTCCGGCACTATCGTGACAAAAGTCGGGGAAATCTTTATGATTACACTGGAATCGAACATTACTACCGGCTATTCCTGGCGGCTCGCAGAGCTCAAACCAGGTATCGTTGAACAGGTCAGCAATGTCTATAAACCATTCAATACACAGGAAAGAATCGTCGGTTCAGGCGGAGTTGAGGAATGGACTTTCAAGGCGGTTGCAAAAGGCAACGTTGCGATAACGCTCGAATATGTCAGACCGTGGGAAAAAGACGTCCCCCCCATTAAAAAAACTGTATATCAGGTGTCAGTCAAATAATATTGGCGACATTTTTAGATTGCAGCTCCTCTGCAGCCGTTTATCAGTTTGCATTTTGACATAGCCACAAATAAGGGGTGATACTACCAGGGGGTTTATCGTCAACCTCTACCCCTCGACTCCAGGCAGATCCGCTACTCCAGGCTCGACCTGAACCTGCATGCAGACATTAGTCAGAGCGAAAAGAACATACTGAGAGACCAGGGAGATCAAATCTACGAAATCCCGCGCAGCGAGAACGTCCTTGGTCTGGTTCCACAATTTTGGCGAAAGAGATCGGTTGTTCATAAAGGCGTCGGTGAGTTCGAGAAAGGCACGCTCCCGCGCCGCAGGGAATGCTGCATAGGAACCGTGTCGTATTGCGTCGAGTTCTTTATCGTTGACGCCAAACTCCCGTCCAACCTTGACGTGATGTTTCCAGACATACTCACTTCGATAGAGGACAGCCATACGAAGTATGACTAACTCCTGCTCTCGCACCGATAGCCCCATCTTTGCTTTTGACGTCACCCAGTAATCAAGAAACGTCTCCAAGGTTTCCGGGTTATACATCAGAATTCCGAGGAGATTGTATGGGAAGCCTTCACCCTGGAGGCCCTTGCCGGGGAGTCGCTCCAAAATCTTCAAACATTCCGGGCTAAGTTTATCGGTGGATAGGGGTGCAATGCGGGACTTTGATTCGTTAGGGAAGGTCATCTTTAACTCCTTTTCATTAGGTAAGGTCGTCTTTAACTCATTGTTTGTTCCAAAAGCGCTCTTTGGATTTCCCGTGGCCCAAGCACCCAGCGCCACTCCATAGAGCTTCAACGCGTCTCGTCTCGTAAATCCTTTGGATATCATTATTTTCGTTTTCTTCATTATTTCTTCTCCTTTTGCATTATTACTTGCCGCACAATTTCCAACACGTCGTATGAATTCACATTCCCCGTTTGACTTCATAAATGGCATTCCTGCTGCTTTGAAACTTTTTTTGATACATTACAATGAGATTCGAGACCTGCTAAATAACAAATCTGCGCTATAACTTCAACAATTTTTTAACAGGTTCGGTAACGGCCCTATAATCCGAAAGCCCATTATCTGCCAATTTTGAAAAAATTCTTGTTTCATAAGTCTTGCATTATCAAAGAGGTCTATAAAAGCCAAGAAAACGCTAACGTTTTATATAAACTATTTACGCTTAAAATTCCTATAAATTTTTTCGTTTATGGGCTAATATCTAAGTTTTATTTTTACAGTTCTGCACGCATTTCAAGTAGTTTGGTGTCAAGACAGTGACAATAAAAAACATCTCTGTCCGCGACTTCCGAAACTTCCTTGCCGTAAACAGAGCTTTCTTATTTGCCGCTCATATCAACTTACAGGCCTCATACCATTTGGATAAATCGATGGGTACGCGCCTTTTAAGCCCGTTGGTTTAATCAGAATCCATTCATGCAAAATTATAATTTGCAGGCGAGCAGGGACGAAGCCCCTGCACCACATAAAATGTTAAAAGAGTCAAAGAAAAAAGTGTTATTGTATGCCTGTTAACCACTCAGATGCCAACTTTGCCAAATCTTCGAAATTTACAAAACAGTCGTTTGTTAAATCTGCTGAAGGGCAGGCAACAGGGACGGAGGCAACACGAAACCCAATATAGTGGTTCTGGGTGTTCGGGGTGTTGTACGACTGGACGTCAGACTTGAGGAAGCCGCTGTAGCTGTTGAAAGCACCGCCACGGTAGCCGCGAGAGGAGGACTCGATCAGCGTTTCGTTCCATTCATTAATGTTGCCGCCCTGGTCGAATGTACCGTAAGGGCTGTCGGAAAGCTCAAACTCTCCGATTACGGTACGATAGTATGGGCTCCCAATTAAATAAACATTGGTAAGACCGACACTATAGTTCGCATTGTTGCCCGGATTCGTTATTTCAAGTCCATCGCGCCCAGGTGCAGTGTCGCTGCTGGTTGGGTAATCGAAATAGTTGCCCGTAACACCGTCGTTTTTATGATACGCGGCTTTGTACCATTCATTCTCACTGGGCAGCCATACTCTTGCGCCGGGTTTACGCACCACGCTGTCGCCAAGAGACATATTATACGCGCCGTCTTCTGTAGTTGTCGCGTCTTGCACCCCTGTCGGCTGACCGTTGTGAAGCCAGTTAC
>JBFZBH010000300.1:0-3061 GCA_041308525.1 Phycisphaerae bacterium
AACCGCTGTCCATAAATTCTCTGCCGCCCGTTCGAAGTCTTACCCAGGGATATTGAACATCGCTTTGTACATAAACGAACGGTATTCTGCCGGTCCCGCTGACAGCTTCGCCGTTGATTTTTCCTTCGATTTTAAAATATGTCCAGCCCCTCTTGTGCATAACATCCCGATTATCGATAAGCGAGGCACTTTTCGGGAGGTTATATTTGAAATATTCCTCCTCCAGCAGATTTTTGTGCACAATAATCCTGTTAGCTGGCTTTTCTGTCCCGCCGTTTTTCTCGATTACAAGCAGTCCCTTTTCATCAAAATGCACATATCCTCGCTGTTCATTTATGCCTTCCATTTTTGTGATAAAATCACTTAGTTCGGCACTGTCGGTAGGCAGCCTCCAGACCCGCAGGTCTTCCCGCCACATCCTGTAATTTTCAATGCTGACAGTGTTTTTTCTGATGTCGTATTGAAAATTTCCATCTTCGTTCTGTTTTATTTGTATGTATGGCTCGCCAGTGTTTCCGTTTGCCTTTGCAATAATCATCACCGTTCCTGTTGTCCCAGCGGGGAAATAGTGCCAGTATTCGGTGATATTTTCTGTGTGCGTTTCTGAAGGCATCACAATATAATTGCCGTCGGCTACTGTCTTGTCGCTGAAGAGGGTCAGGTCTGAGTTTGTTGTGATGATTGTTCCTGCAGTGATAAGTCCTGCAGCCGCAATTGACACTATTGCAGTTTTAGTGCCCGCTATGCAGGCAAGCTCTGCGGCAAGGCCGGCTTTTAGAGCAGATGGTGCAACCGATATTCCTGCTGCCGCTGCCTCATTTGTTGATGTCATTTGACCAAAAAAAACTAATGCTGTAAGAATTACTCCTTTGCCAAGTCCCTGTCTGCTCAATTGTTTTTCCAGCGAACGTTTAGCCCTGCAAAACAGCACCCTGCATGCGAATTCGCTTCGTCCGGTGACTTTACTGATTTCCTGATAGGGCATATTTTCGTAGCAGCGCATTGCGAGAATTGCGCGGTAATCGGGTTTCAGCGACCGCATTGCGGATACGACGATTGTTTGCAGTTCTTCTTTTATAAGTCTCTCTATACCTTCTTGCTGCTGGTTTTGTGATTCTTTGAGTTTTGCCTCAGACAAATATACAGATTCCTGGCGTGCTGTTGTTTTGTAATGACGTTTTATCTTATTTAGTGCGACCGTGTACAGCCAAGGCCAGAAGGATTCCTTTTTATTCAATTTTCCCAGAACACGAAACATTTCAAGCATACATTCCTGAACTACATCATTTGTTAGATCACTATCGAGTGTGATTCGATATACATACGTCCGTAACTTGGGCGCAACAGCCTCAGCCAGCCGATTAAGACTTTCCTTATCGTCGAGCCGGGCCTTCGCTACTAAATCTATGTAGTCATCTCTAACGCCCATATTTACATTTTCATTTATATAAGTGTCGCAAAGAACTAAAAAGTAACGATTTTTTTAAAATTTTTTAATATTTTTTCGAAATTTCTCAGTTTTTTCCTATATCGGCCTCAAAATTGCTGCAAAATCACCCTTTGCCATAATGCTACGTCCTTTTTACCGAGTGCTTATAGGGTTTTGGCACCTGTATGATTCCGCGGCGGCTGTTGTTGACCGTCTTAACAGATTCTTTTATAATCGCGCATCGATGTTGAACAAAGCTTGTGCCTTTTTGAAACAGTGGAAATTTTTTTAAAATTATGAAGTCGTCAGTGTTATTTTTTGTTTTTATTTTGTTCCTTTTGGGAGGAAACCAAGTGAGCTTTTCTGAACAGAGCGCTGACCTTGCGATAAAGAATGCCAGGATTTTGACAAATGACAAAGGAAAGAATATCACTGAGGCTGTTGCAGTTAAGGGGGAGTTTATTATTGCTGTCGGGTCTAATACAGACATCGAAAAATTCATTGAGCAGGATAAAACAAAAATTATCGATGCAAACGGACGGCTTGTTATTCCGGGATTTAATGATGCCCACAGTCATTTCGGTGCAATCGACCCTGATTACATCGACCTGCGTTATGTCACTGACCCGAATGTTATCAGGGAAAGAGTCAAAAAGCAGGCTGCGAAGGCAAAGGCAGGTCAGCTCATAAGGGGCGGCAACTGGGAGCACGAAATGTTCCTCGATAAGAAATGGCCTTCGAAGGAATTGATAGATTATGTGTCACCGGACAATCCTGTTATTCTTTCTCGTGCGGATGGCCACTCTGTTCTTGTTAACAGCTATGTTTTAAGACAATCGGGCATAACAAAAGATACGCCAAATCCTCCCGGTGGAGAAATTCAGAAAAATGCTTTGACGGGCGAACCGACCGGAATTTTAAAAGAGAAGGCTGTCGGGCTGCTCAAATACAATTTAGGCTCAGATTCCGATGATTCGAAGATGGATTCGAATGAGCGGCTCAGGCGCTGGCAGGCGGCGCTCGAAATGGCAGCGAGGCTCGGTGTTACTTCTATCCAGATTCCGGACGGCGATTTTGAAATCTTCGAAAATCTTAGAAAATTAAACAAGCTTACCAGCCGCATAACTCTGGGCGCAAAATTTCCGACAAATGATGAGGAGATTAAAAACTGCCTTAGGTTGAAGAAAAAATATCCCGCTTTGGATAACTGGCTTCGTTTCGGGTATGTTAAAGGATATATCGATGGGACGCTTGGCTCGGGAACAGCACTTTTGTTCGAACCATACAGCGATGAGCCGGAGAAAACGGGCTTAATGATGGTTGACTATGAAAAATTCGAGAAGGATATTGCTGCTGCTGACAGGGCGGGTCTGCAAATCGGCATTCACGCCATAGGCGACAAAGGAAATAATCTGGTGCTAAATACATACGAGAAGGCACTCAGGATAAACGGCACTCGTGACAGCCGCCATCGAATCGAACACGCACAAATTATAAAAGAAGATGATATCCCTCGCTTTGCACAGCTTGGTATTATTGCATCGATGCAGCCGACGCATTGCATTACGGATAAGCGATTTGCCGAAAAGCGTCTCGGAATTGAGAGATGCAAAGGTGCTTATGCGTGGCAAT
>JBFZBH010000301.1:0-3031 GCA_041308525.1 Phycisphaerae bacterium
AATGTCGAAACTTTTACTGACGAGAAAGGGGAGGCGGTCTATTATGTTGTCAATCTTGAGCCGGACGGTTTTGTGGTAGCGGCGGGCGACGACCTTATCGAGCCGATAATCTGTTTTGCTGAAGATGGACGTTTTAATCCGGATGATGATAATCCGCTCGCGGAATTAATAAAGAGGGATGTGCCACAAAGGAAGGCTGCTGTGGAGAAGATAGGTAAGGCGGGGTGGAAGAATGCCGGAACACTGAACAATAATGAGAAAAAAATAGTCGAGGCGGGCAAGATTGCGGGGAAAAAGTGGGCAACATTCGCAGATGAGAACAGCCTGATAGAACCGCTTGGCATAGGGACTGTTTCTGATGTTCGTGTCGAGCCTTTTATAATGAGTACGTGGGGTCAGGCAAATGTACAGGGGTATTCGAATAGTCCTGCCTGTTATAATTATTACACACCACCATACGGTCCCGGTGATTCGCGAAATTATCCTTGCGGATGTGTTGCGACTGCGATGTCGCAGCTTATGAGGTATCATCAGCATCCAGCAAGCTATAACTGGATAAATATGCCGCTGAAACCCGATTCGAGCACGCCTGATGCACAAAGACAGACAATAGGCGACCTTTGCTTCGATGCAGCTGAAGCAGCCGATACTACATACGGAGCAGGAGGCTCATCAGCATCGCTGATGGATGCGGATACGGCGTTTAAGGCGACATTTCAATATTCGAACTCGATACTTTCGAATTTTCCGACGTTAGGGTCGTCATTGAACAATATGATTAATACAAATCTTGACGGAAGCAAACCTGTAATATTAGGCGTAAGCGGAAGCGGCGGCGGTCACGGGCTTATATGTGACGGGTACGGGTATAATTCGGGCACTTTGTATCATCATTTGAATCTGGGATGGGACGGCACAAGCAACGCGTGGTATAACCTGCCGACTATCGATGCATATTACAGTTTCGATACGATTGATAACTGCGTTTATAATGTTTTCAAGACCGGCACGGGCGAGATTATCAGCGGGCGAGTGACGGATATTTCCGGGAATCCCGTGCCCGAAGCGACAGTTACTGCAACAGGAGGGGGGACATACCAGGCAACTACAAACAGCAGGGGAGTTTATGCCCTTGTTAATTTGCCTTCGAACAGGACGTACACCTTAACAGCAGTCAAATCGCCGTATACCTTTACATCGAGAAATGCTTCTACGTCGAAGTCGAATGATTATTTTTCGACATCAGGCAATGTATGGGGGATTAATTTTGCATCGCAGACTGCTGCGCCGCCGATAACATACAGTCAAAATATACAGATAATATCCGGAAATCAGACGGACATAATACTTGGGGCAGCAGATGACGGTCTTCCTAATCCGCCGGCGCTGATGGAATATATTATTACGAGTCTTCCGGCGAAGGGCACACTGGCAGATCCGCAAGCGGGATTGATACAAGCTGTTCCATATATTCTATTGAACAACGGCAATATTGCCCGCTATAACAGCAGTCCCTGTTTTAAGGGGAATGTATCGATTGAATTCAAGGCAAGCGATTACGGAACACCGCCATCGGGCGGGGAATCAGCAGCAGCTGTTATAAATATGGATGTGAATAATATATTGAACAAGACTTATGCGCCGACAGATAATCTTTTGTCTGCATTGCCGCTGAAGACGGGCTATCAGCAGTCACGGACGCAGGTTATATATCTTGCTAGTGATGTCGGCAGGTCGATGATAATTACCGACATAGCTATCAATATGAACACGGTGCCGGGTCAGGATTTGAACAATTGGACAATCAGGATGAGGCACACCAGCCGCAACAGCTATTCTGCATCACCTTACTACGAGACGAGCGGCTGGACGTTTGTCTATCAGGGGAACGAGCCGGCCTCGCCAGCAGGATGGCGAAACTTCCACTTTAATACTCCCTTTGTTTACAATGGCACCAGCAATCTGATGGTTGATTTCAGTTTCAATAACAGCTACAGCACCACAGATGGGAGCTGCAAGGTCAGCAATACCGGCGTGAACCGTGTTGTAAATTCATACGCAAACGGCACACACGGCGACCCGCTTGGGTGGTCTGATGCAAATTCGCCGACAATATTTCTGTCGAAGTCTGTTATGAACTTCAAGATTATAGGATTGACAGCCGAGCAGATTACAGGAGATTTCGAGCCCGACTGCGACATCGACCTTTTTGATTTTGCCATTTTAGCAAATTCGTGGCTCACGTTTTCCGGCGAGAGCGGATTCAATCCTGCCTGTGATATATCATCGCCTTCCGACGGCGTTATAAACGAATCAGACCTCGAAGTATTCTGCACAAGCTGGCTTGAAAAGTATTAATTTCAAAGAAAGCAGCATTTAATCGAGCCAGTTGTCGGCAAAGACAGCTACATCCAAAAAGTTAATCGCACCATCAAAATGCAGGTCGGTCTGTTTGGGCAGGCTCGGGATTATGCCCTGAGAGAGCTTCAATATTTCGGAGCCATCGAGGACGGAATTATAAATATCCACGCGGTCGATCGAACCGGCGAAGAAATTGGCATTGGTTTGCAGGCAGCCGAAACGCAGCTTAGACGGGGAGGTTTTCGAGCCTGTCGGACCGCTGGCACT
Source organism: Phycisphaerae bacterium (assembly GCA_041308525.1). Classification (GTDB taxonomy): domain Bacteria; phylum Planctomycetota; class Phycisphaerae; order Sedimentisphaerales; family Anaerobacaceae; genus Fen-1359. The sequence continues at coordinate 2,629 of JBFZBH010000301.1, forward strand.
TTTTTCCATAACACCATCGACATAGACCTTCATTTCGCCTGTTGTCGAATTGCGAGTAGCAGCAACGTGGTGCCAGGCGCCGTTATTGATGTTTGTGTTCGATGTGATGGTCGTATCGGGATTGCCAACGCCGAAGCCAAATTTGCTTCCGACAAGAGAGGTGCCGAAATCGTTAACCGAGCCGCCTACCTCGCCATCGACAAGGCCTCTGCCGTTATACCAATTGGGGGTGCCTCCTGTTTGAGTCGTTTTGACAAAGAATGCGATGGTGAAGTTGGTGCTGATGTTCCGGTTGATAAGTGCGTAGTCGTTGGAGCCGTCGAAGGTGAGGATTCCTGTGCCGTTAAGTCCTGCCCCGCCGTAAATTGCGGCGTGGTTTGTTCCGATGCTGTCGTAAGCGGTA
>JBFZBH010000302.1:0-3021 GCA_041308525.1 Phycisphaerae bacterium
GTAAGAGGCCCATCACTGTATGGATCCAAAGGCAATTCCTTCAGGTACCCTGTTGCTACAAGCTCCTGCAGGCTTTCAGGATAATTCCCTTTTTGGGCCTTGAACCTTAATGCTGCGACGACTGCCAGGAAAGCATCCTCAGTAACCATCTGCCTGTTATTTCGTTCAATCACGTTGTTTAATGCAGGTACAAAGGCCCGTAAAATCTCATAATCCTTCAGCATATCATCCATTTTCCTTGAAGGACTAATGCCTTGATTATGAATCTGCCAGAGGCTTTGGTCCTGAATATCTTCGTAAAATTTATATACTCTTTCGAGGGCTTCTGTATGCTCTTTCCTGTCCGGGCCGTTTAATGCAATTTCTAAAAAATTAATACGGCTTTCATTATTACCTCTTGATGAGCCTGAAAATAAATCTTCGATAACCTCGAAGAAAGACCGCGGCTGGCTCCTTGTATTATTTAACATTGGATTCAATATTTTTGCAGCTTCCGAAACAATCAAACGGCCGTTGCCCTTGCCGTCGTCGGTGAAAATGTGCTGGATAATATCGTATATAAAAATTTTCTCACCCGTAAAATCAATTTTCGAAGGTCTTTTGGAAATGAGTGCTTCGAGCTGTTTTTGAAGATCTGCAAGTTTGTCCGGCTCAATCTGTGTGTGTGAAAGAATTGAAAATCCGGCACCGACAGCAAGTGACTCCATCCCTGCACCGACAAGCTGTTCTATTAAAAACCGTTTCTTTCCTGTCATCAAAATACCGGCGCGATAACAGGTTAGGATGTTTTGAAAGGCTGCATCGATTTTGTTTTCACCGGCATAAAGTTTTGCCTGCCAGCAGAGAGCCCTCACAGAAACTCTGACAGGAGATAACAGTGGAAGCAAAATTTCCCATGTTTTCTTGTTCTCAGGCGCTTCTTGCCAATAATAAGGCTTCTGTGAACCTGCTTTGAAATAATCCAATGCCTTTTCATTTTCTTCCACCCAGTCCTTGACAACTTTTAACTGTGCTTCATTCATATCGCCCGGCCAGTCAGGCCAGGCTATTTCACGGGAATACATATCAGGCGGCTGCTCTGTGATATACTCTGAAGCCCCTTGGAAATCGAAATACGCGTTCCTGCTCGGGTCATAATTTTCAGGCTTCGATATTTTGTTCATCTCGGCAACGTAATTGACTGCAATATTCGGTTTGGCTGTGAAAAACCTCACCATCCTGTAAATTAAAAATGCAAAAATTCCAAGGGCGATGATTAATAATATCTGGTAGCTTTTAAGTTTCAATGCCACTGTCTTCCTCCCTTATTATTTTCAGATTTGCTCCTGTTGTTTGGACTGTATCTGCTCGAGCTGCATCCCGAAACGGTCGAGCTTTTTGTGCCCATCCTCGTACTGCCCGAAGGCATTTCTAAGGTGCCTGCCAAGGACATCCCAGGTACCGGTGAAATCTGCAAACGAGGCATTCAGCTTCTTTAGGTTCTGCAGAATTTCTGCTGCCTGTTTTTCAATCTGCAGGCCGTGCAGCCCCATAACTACAGTCATCAGGTACGCATACAGAAGGTTCGGGCTTACAGGAATGACCTTGTTGTCAAGACTGTACTGCAGGATGTCTTTAGTATCATCTGCGTATTTTACAATCGTCTCGTAATAAACATTTTCAGCGGGAATATACATAATCGCAAAATCGACAGTCCCCTCAGCAGGCCTGATATAGCTTGCTGCGATTTTATCTATGTGGCTTGTGACGTCCTTGTGAAACTGCCTGCGGGCCCTAATCCTTTCGTCGTCGCTTTGTGCTCTGGCAATCGCCTCGAATGCAGGCAGCGGAAATTTCGCATCTATCGGCACGCAAAAGCCCGCCAGTTTAACAAGCGCATCGACAATTTTATTGTCCTTGAATGAGTATTGAAGCTCGTAGCTGTCTTTCGGCAGTGTTGTTTCCAGAAGGTTCTTCAAAGACCACTCGCCTAATTGCCCGCGCAGTTTCGGAGAGCTTAAAATTTCCTGCAGCCGCCTGACATCGCTGCCGAGTGTGAGCATCTGCTTATTCGTTCCCTGGAGCTCGCCAATCTGGGTATTGAGCTGACCAAGCACCTGCTGACTCGATTGCAGAGATTGCGTCAGGTTCGTCTGACCGCTCAAAAGTGTCTTTTGAAGGTTCTCGCTTGTCTGCTGCTGGGCGGTCTTTATGGTATTGAGGCCCTCGGCAAGCATATTGAGCTTTTCCGCCTGGACAGCGGATTCTCTCCTGAACGCCGACAGTGAAATCCCCAGCCAGATTACGAGACCGGCAAGGAAAATAACCATTATCAAAAGGATTGTTTCCAGCATAATATTTCTCTTAAAAAGACCTCCTGATTATAATTTTTTTCCTCCCGCCCGTCAAAGGTGAAAATTAAAATATTAGCCCGTCATCCGCACGGTCTGTACCTGTGACAATTAATATTCGCTCAAGGCAGCATTTTCATAAAATAATTTGAGTATTGCGGGAAAATTGATAGAATTTCGGGAAGCTTGTTACAGATGAATCGATATCTGATTGAAACCTTTTTTATAATGGTAAGGCAATTGAAGATAATGAACTGAAATTGTGGAGGACTGATTAGTGGAAATATTTGCATTTATACCCTGCCTGTTATTCCCGTGCGGATGCTGCTTTGGACTTTTAGGAACGATTCTATGGATCTGGATGCTCATCGACTGCCTTATGAAAGAGCCTTCGGAGGGCAATGATAAGCTCGTCTGGGCACTCGTGATAATCTTCACCCACTGGCTTGGCGCACTGATTTATCTTATCGCCCGGCGGCCCCAGAGAATAGCCAAATTCGGCCGCTAAAAATAAAAAGTATTGTCGGCTTTTTATCAGGAAGATAAAGATGATATTGCAGGTTGATAAAGAGCATTTGAAGGATTACGACATAATCTTCGAGGGCCAGTATGCCGCCTGCAGCCAGGTAATCAATTTTCTTTCCGGACAGGGCAGCCGGCCAGTCCTCGTTGAAAATCCCAACCTGTTATC
>JBFZBH010000303.1:0-3020 GCA_041308525.1 Phycisphaerae bacterium
CCTATTTCTTCTTCTTGTCGCCACCTTTCTTCTTGTCTGTAGATTCACCAGAAATAATAGCTTCAACTTTCTTTCTGCGGTCGAGCAATCCTGTTATAGTCTTTGTAAATTCCATAAATGTTGTTTTATCATCTTGATAACTGACTTCTTGCAACGATAAATTATCAATAAAATCCAAACCGGGCTTTTCGTAAGGGAGGACTTCAATTTCGTTATCAGTAATTTTAGGAATTGCGCCCCATTGCAGCAGGCCGCTCGATGAGTAGCCGCCGTGGTCTTTTAGAAGCTCATTCAGCTGGGCGGGATTGAAATGAAAACCGTAATGCTCGAGGGCCATAGAGACACAGCAGACCATACAGCCGACGGCTTTTAAGGTTTGACGGCTTCCGCCGACCCTGTGGTTTGCCCATCTTGGGTCGCTCTGGCGATAAATTGTTCCGGGTCCGAAGGATTGTGCATAAAACGAGACGATTTTGTAGAGCAGGAAGCCGGATATTACGGCAAGGAGGATAAAAATTAACAAACGCTTTTTCGATTTTGAAACCATATATTTTATATACTGATTTTCATCAGTTGTTGTGCGATTTTCGCTGCTGCATCTTTTCTGGCGACAGATTTGCAGCCGGCCTTCATTTCGGCTCTTTTGGAGTCATCGCTCATCAGGTACTTTAATTCTTCGACGAGCCATTCTCGCCTGTCGGTTTCATCCGGCACATCATCGACGATAATTGCAGCGCCTGCTTCGACAAGTATTCCTGCGTTGAGATACTGATGCATATCTTTGTGGTAGGGATACGGCATGCAGATACTTGGCACGGCGGCAGCGGCATATTCGGCGACGCTTACGGCGCCGCTTCTGCCGATAAGCAGGTCGGCGGCTGATAATAAATCCGGCATATTGTCGTAATAGGCAACGATTGTGTGACGAATCTTTGCCCCGCTGTAATTATTTTTTACCTGCTCGAAATTATTTACACCGGTCAGGTGCACAATCTGCCAGGTGTCAGCAAAGCCATCGAAAAAATTCATCAGAGAGCAGATAGTATTATTTATGTTCTGTGAGCCGCTCGATGCACCTGTGATAAGAAGAATCTTTTTATTTTTATCAAGGCCAAGCTCTTCTTTTGCCTTTTGCGGATTTGGATTATGGAAACTTTCTCGAAGCGGGCAGCCGACGACCTCGATTTTTTTCTTGAATCTTTTGAGGTATGAAATTGTCTGTTCGAACTGGATGAAAATTTTGTCGGCCCAGCGGGCAATGAGCCTGTTTGCACGGCCGGGAACAATATCGACATTAATTAAGGCAACAGGAAGTTTTTTGCGGTGAGCAGCCCAGCAGACGGGGGGAGCAGCGAAACCGCCGATACCGATTATCACGGCATTTTCGGATTGGCTGATTTTTTCACGGGCGATTTTTGCGCTTTGGAAAAAAGTTTTCAGGAATTTGACGAAGGCGGCAGGCCTTAATGAAAAAGCCTCAGCAGGCAGCGGTGTAAACTGGTGACCTGCCTTACTCAGGATTTGGGCATCAATGGCTCGCTTGCTGCAAAAAAAATGTATGCGGGAGGCGGGATTAATTTTGACAAGCTGCTCTGCCACGGCTAAAGCCGGGTATATATGTCCTCCTGTTCCGCCTCCGGCGAAATAAAAGTATCTTTCTGGCATTGATATTTTTCCTGTGTTTGTGAAATTAAGTTTTGTCCTGTGCCGGCTGTATCGGCGAAAATTTTCGGCGCTAATGCCGATTCGTTTTGCAATTCTGCAATTGCTGTCTGGTCGGGCTGGTGCGACGATTGTTTTGCGATATTCAAAAGCAATCCGACGGCTGCTGCCGAAAGGAGCATGCTTGTTCCGCCGGCGCTTACGAAGGGCAGCGGTATTCCTTTTGTCGGAAGTACGACCGTGACGACGCCTATATTAATGGCTGCCTGTATCCCGACTGCAAGAACAATTGCTGTGGCGAGGATCTTTCCGAACCTTTCGGTGCATCTTTGTATTATATGAATACCGAGCCAGACAAAAAAGATAAACAGCAGAATGACTGTTGCTGTGCCGACGAATCCAAGCTCTTCGCCTATGACGGCAAAGATAAAATCGGTGGTGTCCTCGGGGAGGTGGCCGTATTTGCAGATTCCCTTGCCGATACCTTTGCCGAAGATTCCGCCGGAGCCGATTGCAATCAGGGACTGGTTGGCCTGATAGTTGGCGGAGTCGGCGAGGTCGGTTGGTCTTAAAAATGATGTGATTCGCTGCATCCTGTGGGGAAAGAGAAACAAGATAAGAATAAATGCGGCAGCTGCGACGGGGACAGGTGCGAGCAGGTGACGCCATCTTGCGCCAGCGATGCCGAGAATAAGAAAGCCCAGAAGCGAGATGAAGGCGGCAGTTCCGAGGTCTTCGATAACGATAAGGCCGGCGATGAAGGCGATGATTGTGCAAATCGGGACGAACCTTTTTTTGAAGAGGTGCAGGGTGTCGGCGTATTTATCGCAAAGGGCGGCGATGAAAATGATGGTCACCCATTTTGCAAGCTCGGAGGGCTGAAAGCTGATGGTCATAAAGCCCAGCGGTATCCTGAACCAGCGGTAATGCCTGTTGACCATAGGAATAAGGCCGGGCAGGAAGGGAGTAATCCGCTGAGCGAGGACAAGGATTAGAAGGACGGCGCTGAAGGCGAGCAGGTAAACGGCGGGGGATTTTTGCCAGCTTGTTTGGAGGCTTAGTCTGCGGTAATCGATGCGGGAGCCGAGGTATAAAAAGAGGATTGCAAGGGGGAAAAACAGAAGCTGGCGGAGGGCGGTGGATTCGTAAAATTTCTGTAAGTCTATGTCTTCTGCGACGTTAGCGGAGGCGGAAAAGACGAAGACCGTGCCGATTGCCATTAATATTACAACGACTGCTGCGAGCAGGTCTGCGAGCAAATCGGTCCGTAAATTTGCAAGTATCTGAAATTGCCGAATTTGCAATATAGCTTTCAAGTCAAAAACTCCGGAAACCAATAATCTATTTTCGGCGTTTTC
>JBFZBH010000304.1:0-3009 GCA_041308525.1 Phycisphaerae bacterium
TCCTGGATGGTGTCGAAGGGATGAGCGAGCGTGCCTCTTTCGCAGGGGTCAGATATGTTGGGATTGAACGGGCCGGGATCGCCGGGGGCATTATCATCGACATGAATTATATTGGGAACAACGGGCGGAGTACCAGCGGCCTCACAAGTGCCATCTGCAATAAAAGAGAACATCAGAGCAAATATGAGTGTGAAACCAAAACTATGACGTATTAAAATGTTCATCAATCCGGCAGCCTAAAGACAAAAAAATTCTTGAGGCTTCCTGCCCCTAAATCAATTTTCAATAATAATTATACTAAATTTCACTTTTTAAATCAAGCCATTTCGACAAAATGACCATACGTTATCAGTATATTTCGCTGATATTCCAGTATTCTGCAAACAATGCATAGTCATAAAAATCGACTTTTCCGTTCCTGTCGAGGTCAGTTCCGGAGCACCAGGCGGGGCTTGAACAATCAGCCAAGAGCCACTGGCCGGTTAAAATTTCGAGGTCGGCACCGTCAACATCGCCATCGCCGTCAAAATCTGCTGCGAGACGGACGAAAGCAAGAGCATGAATCATAGCGTTGGATTCATCGCCGATGAAAATAGTTTTACTGGTCTGGTCAACAGCAACGGCCTCAATGGAGCCGAATGCAGGGTAAATTAAATATAAACCGCCGCCCAGAGGGATTCTCGCTTTTGGAACGGCGGGTAACCGGTTCTGAGGTCCGACCTGGTTACCCGCCAAGTCATACATAACAAGCGTATTTATTCCATCTTGTGCACTTGTTATTAAAAATCCGCCGCCAGAAACTGTATCTCCGCTCATCCATTCACCAAAATCTGAACTCAGCGAAGCGATTCCCCGTGAGCCGTCGATAACAGGAAAATTACTTTCGGCTATATCGAGCATTTTATCGTAAATTGTGACGGTAGAAATCTCATTGCCGTCTGCAATCGCAGCGAACTGTCCGGTGTTTGCGATATGAGTTATATCATCTGCTAAAGTTATCGGCTTTTTACCAGATACAGCGCCGGTAGTGATATCTATAATACCCGCTTGTGAAGGACTGTCAGCCTCAACTGAAACAAGGGCGTTTGCAACGCTGCCGTAGCTATTAACATCCCCGGAAAGATTGAAGGTCAGACCATCAGGTCCCCACCAGTCCGGCGAGGTATTGGGCATTTGCTTGTAACCTGAATATGACAGGACATTGTTTTGGAAGGTATAAATTGCGAGCCGCGAACCACTGCTCCATTGTTCGCGGTCTCCGCTGGCATAAACAAATCCTGCTTTGTATGCGATTCCTTCCGGCTCAAGCATTTCCCAATCCTTGTTCGGATTTATGATTAAATCATCCTGGACAAAATAGCTTGTTACACGCCAGACTCTTGAGTATAGAATTATTTCAAATTGATTGCATTGAATTTCAGCTAACGAGTGACCTGCTGGGACAAGACAAAAGAGCAATATGTAAATTATCTTTTTCATAAGAAAAAGCCGGTGTGATTTCTCACACCGGCTCCTGGTTGGGTCATTATTCTTTAACCATCAGAAAAGAAACCGAATCGCCGGCCTGGGTCTGGCTTATCACGCCAAGAACTTCAACGCTGATAGTGACGTCATATTCACCGGCGGGAAGCTTCTTATAATCGGGGAGGACCAATTCCAAACTTCTCGTGACAGATTTACCCGGTGCCAGCCAGATTCGAACCGGCTTATGACTGATGCCCGGAATATTACCCGGCGCGGGTGCATTAGGGTCTGCAGTTGTCACTTCGACATCCATCATAACAATTGCCAAATCAAGCCAGGCAGAATCATTAGCAACTGTCAGCGCCAGCTCGAGCGAATCACCCGGAGCAAGAGTCGCTCCCTCCTGGGGAGAAGAAAGGTCAACTGTTACAGCTGAGGCGGCCGGAACAAGGCCTGCCAGTAAAATGCATACAAACAATCCTGTTAAAGTTTTCATGATTATTTCTCCTTTGAAAAAATGCTGATTTATTGACATTTAAATTTTATGGTTTATTCCGATGCAACAGTTGCATCAGGACACAACAACGCGGCTGCGGGAAATATTATTGTCGATAAGTTTTTTCTCCTTTCATTAAATTCTAATTCTGCTTTTCAACTTCCATAAAACACGTTACAGTGGCCGCTGTAATAAACTCTATTATTATTCCGTATTTACTTTAATTGTTCTAATTGCACCAACTGAAAGAGCCAAAGGATACCCGGCTCATCGCCGGCTTGTCCTGCAGCAGCAGGCAGAGCCGCGGCATCAAAATCAGATGCAGAATCGATGTCCTGAAGATAAGAAAAATCAAGCTGTCCTATACGAGCATCATCGGAGAATAAATCAATTCTTGTGACAAGGTCATTTTGCATATCAATAATATAGGTAAGTCTCAAACCCCCCGAAAGAATTGTAACCTCGGCGAGGCTGCCGTCAGGCAAACGTTTTGTTTCAAATGGAAGATGTTTTTCGGCTGCGTCACGTCGTATTATGTCAATAGTGTGAAGGCCCATCCAGGGTCTGGGCAAACCTTTGAAAAATTGACCAGCAGTACAGGTTAATAACGTATTATTCAAATTAAATACTCCTGCCTGACGGCCGTTATCAATGACCTTGATGTCTGAGCCGATGGAGACCTGCAGCCGGGGATAGAAATCCCGATGAGTTGCGTAAACGAACGGGAGGCGTCCTCGGCCGCTTATCTGTTTACCGTTGATATCGCCGGTTATTGTAAAGAAGGTCCAGCCTCGCTTGTGCATCTGGTCGCGATTGTCAACAACCCTTGCGCCGACGGGAAGATTATATTGGACCGCTGTTGCGAGCTCCTGAATGTTCATCTGAATGCTCCCATCTCCGGCGATGTCGATGACCAGTTTGTCCGGAAATGCTACCTGAGCCCCCATAGCCGCAGGGAACTCAATCGTGTAGCTGTCAAGCGTCTTGGCGTCAAAAGCCGTCTTTAATGCTGCTTGGCCGTTAGTGTCTCCGGGGTAAAAATTACCCTC
>JBFZBH010000305.1:0-2990 GCA_041308525.1 Phycisphaerae bacterium
GAAGATGAATTAAGACGACATATAATAGTTCAATCGGTTTTCTCCCGTAACCTTAAATAATATAATATTAAATTTTGTGATGGTGATGTTAATAAAATACTCTTTTAAAGTGTATTGTTTGTATCAATTCTTAAGAACTTAATTGCTTCTTCTTCTGTCAGGATATTGCTGAATATTTTATACGAAAGAAATATAATCCAGAATATCTCCGGGATTTTTTGCCAGGAAAATAAGCCTGCCTGTTTTAGCTGCTACTGAGAGGCGTTTGAGACCGGCCGTATAAACGACCGAGCATGACGGCGTTTTCGCCCTGTCAGAGAGGGCAACAGTATGTTCATTAGCACAGATATGATTGAATATGCATCTACCAAAAGAATGCTACTTCATACTGGAAGAACATCGCGACATCGTTTCGGTCGTCGTTGTAGAAATTTCCAGGGAAGAACAATTCCGTGGTGAAAGCATTTTGCACATGCCTGGTGAATGCATAATTTAGTTTCAACTTTATGAGTTGACCACGAAATTTGCCGTGTTCACTCATCCCGTTTGTACCGGCAGCTATGGTGTTTTTGTCTGCAAACATTAAAGAGTATTCAGCCAAAAACTGCATCTTATCAATTGGTTTGAAGTACCAGCCGAAATTAGGCCTGTGCAGATTCGTGCCATCAAGATCCCTGCCGTCGATTGAATCGATACATCCGTTGTATAAATCACTGTATCTTGACTCCCTTGCCCATACCCTGTCGAAATGTTTGCCGGGATCCTTATTGCCAGACAGATACTCGTAGCCAATTAGAAAAGTGTTGTCTTTCTCATCGTGAGAGCGATAAGTGAACTTGTTATTAGACCCGAAAGCACTGAGCTCTTTGCCGTTCTTATGCCCGAATTGCGGGGCAATTTCAATCTGATACCCCCAATTGTCACCGAAACTGCTTTTAAACATTGAGCCAAAAGTATAAATATTGCCTTCAGTGCCGCTTGATCTGTTGCGGTCGTAGTCGTTTTTATAGATAAAGTAGCAATCAATTTGCGTTTTCTTGTTTAATTTATCGGACAAATAAACGATAAGGCCACGCTCATCCTGCTCGGCAATATCGAGGTCCTGGTCATTAATAGGCTTTAGCCACTTGCTGCCGTTAGCGTGGTTGTCAATCCAGACAAGGTCTAATGTTGAGCCAAGTTCATCCAAATCATAGGTGAACCGGGCAGCATCGAAATAAAAGGTCCGGCTGCCATCCAGAGGTGTGCCGTCAAGAATAAGCCAGCTGCTACCAATCAGTAATTCCTGTCTGCCTATCTTTGCTTTCAGAGGCAGACCGAGTATGTTCTTCATCTCGATATTAAACCAGTCGAAGAGAGCCTCCTGTCGGTAAAAGCGATGCTCTAAATCGTCCCTGAGGCTTTCGTAACGAGGCTCTGTCACAAGCCGCATATTAAAGTTCAGATCATCGGAGAATTTCATTAAAGACCAAACACGGCCGCGGTAGCGCTGCCAGAGCCTGTTGTCGCTGTTGTTATTCTTGTCCAGCTTTCTGGCTTCCTCACGAATGATACGGAGACGGGCGTCAGCACCAATTTCCAGCCAGGGCAGAGGATTGTGAAAATCAAATTTTTTCTCACTTATACCGCTAAACGTTACAGCACCTTCATTGGCCTCGGCCGGTTCGGCGGCTGAAACGACCGCTTGAATTGAGGCCATTAACATCAAGAGGCCTATCTGCAGTTTTTTATTTTTCATTTATCTTTACTCTCCTTGAATCCAAATATTAGGATTGGTTATCTTTGGATGAATTCAGAACCGCCACATTAAAATCGCCAGTGTAACGGCCGCCCAGTAAGCAAAAACACCCGCGAACAGGCAAGCCTTTGCGCCGGCATTGAACTTTTTCAGTGCCTCAGATTTGCGGAGGATCAACAGCGTAACCACCAGGACCGCCAACATAACAACCACAGCCGCATAATTCAATACAGGGTCAATCAGCTTCGGCAATGACTGACTCGGCACAATTTCTTTGCTGACTATTTTGTTGGCTGTTTCAACTCCCGCAGTATCTGAAAATGCGTAAGAAAAATACGGCAGGCGTGATGACATTTTAAATAGTGACTTGACCATGTGCGCACATCCGACCGAAGGAAGCAGCAATAGGGTAAAACCTCTGGCAATATCACCGCTTTTTTCAGCCGAGAAAATCTTTGTCAGCCCAACGGCTGTCAGTAAGAATGCGAAAGGGAATATTACGAACAAAAATCCGCCCGACAGCAAATCTGCATTTATTCCGCTGACTCCAAAGGCGCTGCCGATGGTCCTCGGCACCCAATACAAAATCTTATCCGTAACAGGCCATTCCGGCAGAATGTCATAGATCACGAATGAGCTTACAAATATAATAAATCCGACCTCAGCCGCTTTCAGATTGAGGCCGCAGAAAAAGTCCGTAAACGGTTTTCTTGCTGAAAGGCGCAAGTTGTAATTCGGGCATACCTTCAGACATTGTGTACACAACAGGCAGTCGCGATTGTCCCTGATAGAAGCGGGAAAAAGATTGCTTGTGCACGAACGGCCCGCTATTCGGTATTGTTTATCCTTTGATATGCAGTCTTTGCTGGTGCAAGAACTGCATACGGACGATTCCCTCACACGCCATTCAAACGGTGAAATGCAGGCATACAAGCCAAGCAGCGGCCCGACAGGACAAATATGATTGCAGAAAGCACGTTTTTCAAAAATCAGGCCTGCTACTACTGCAGCGCCAAAGAGCACAAGCATATACAGCGCCATTCTATGAGGCACACGGTGTATAGCAAGAACAAACACGCCAATGTACAGGATAACACCGTAAAAAATCGTCATAATCCATTTGCTTTTTAGAAAATCAGGGGCCGGTCGGCGAAGTCCAAATCTTGCGGCAAGAGAATTGACCAATTCCATCGGGCAAACCATACACCACATCCTGCCTAAAAAAACCGCTGATACAACTAAAATTGGCCAC
>JBFZBH010000306.1:0-2965 GCA_041308525.1 Phycisphaerae bacterium
CCTGAGAAGATTGCTCAGGCTTTTTTTAGAATCGCTTTTTTCATTTTTATCTTCCATATTGGCATCTCCTCATCATATTATGCCGCCGATAGATTTCCGCCGAAAACAAGGTCAAGTCCTTTCTGAAGTTCCTCGAGCTGCTCTTTCTGTTTAGTAAGCTCCATTTTGCCTTTCGAGGTGATGGAGTAATATCGCCTGTCGCGGCCGCTCTCTGCCTGCTCCCATCTTCCCTCGATGAGTTTTTTTGCCTCGAGATTATAAAGCAAGGGATACAGCGTCCCTTTTCCCAGAGAGAGGATATTGCCGCTGCGTTTTTCAATTGCCTCGCTCAATTGATATCCATACATCTGGCCGTTTGATAATATCTCCAGCACTACTACCGGTGCGATTCCTTTTAACAGCTGACTTTCAAATTTCATAAGACCTCCTTTTTATAAATACCTTAAAATCCACATTAATCTTTTTCATTTTCAATTCACTATCTAATATATTTATTCTGCTATACATATTATGTATTGCATACTATGCATTGTCAAGCAAAAAATTAAAATTTTTCAAGATTTTTTTCTCCCCTTAAAAATATTGTCCTAAAATGTGTATTTCCAAATACTTATGAAAATACAGCCGTTTAGGTTTTCAGCGTTCTAAGTACAATTTTGAGTCCAGACTCCTCTGGACGAAATCCAACTTCCATCGTAATTGAATGTTTTTCACTCTCGGGTTTCTGCGGCGAGCTTTCGTGCAATAAAAAAAGCCCCTGTTAAAGAAGCAGGGGCTTTTTGTTTCCCAAAAATATGTGCGGCTATGCTATTTAATTTCAAGCGAATACAGCGAAACACTCAGCGGCGACACAGCAATTTTATCTGAAATCTTCCCAGCCGGCTTTTCAACTATATCAATCTTCAGCTTCTCGCCCGGCTGATTGTATGCCTGCGGGTCAGTCCCCGCCATAACCCAAAGCTTCCCGTTGCCCGTTAATTTAACGCCCTTAAAGCTTATCGGAAGACTAACCTCTTCCTCCATCGGATTGACAATTCCTATCGTCAATTTCTTGCCGTCCGCGGTCACCGCCGCAGCAACATCCAGCGGCGTCGGTGAACCTTCAATCGTCAGCGGAATCGACCCGAATTCCTGCCGATAAAGTTTCAAAACAAGGCCGGTCGTCTCCATCGCAGCCGCCGTCCGCGTCGTCTTGATGCATCCGATTACATTGACCGTCTGCGCATAGTTGGCCATAAATATAATGTCGCTGTTTCGGAAATACTCATGAAGGCCCTTCGCAATGCCCAGCCCGTCCTTAAGGAAGTATCGTGTGCCAAGCTCCCCGAAATCATGCGGCCCGTACCAGAAATTCCATTCATCCATAGCGATTCGAATGTCCTTGCCCTTCAGCTCACCAATTGTCTTTCGGTATTCACGGTGCGCATTGGCAATTCTCTTTATATGTTCAGATGGCCATGCTATATGCGACATAAGACTCGGTCTTTCCTGGCAGTAGAAATGCTCGCTCATCAAATCAATATAATCCGCAGATTTCGACAGCATCATTTCGTCCCACCTGCCGACTTCCCCGACCGCGATGACCTTTATCGATGGGTCCTTCTTCCTCATCGCAATTACGCAGTCATTGTGCTTCAAGACATATTTTTCCAGCGGCATATTCCCAAGCTGCCACCCGCCGTACATCTCGTTTCCGACGCACCAGTATTTAATATTAAACGGCTCCTTGCTGCCGTTCTTCGCACGAAGTTTGCCAAGTTCCGTATCCTGCGAGCCGTTTGCATACTCAACAATAGCTGCCGTCTCCTCTACCGTTCCCAAGCCCGTGTTCACAGCAACCATCGGCTCTGTTCCCAGAAGTTTGCAGTAAATCATAAACTCGTGAATGCCGAAATCATTGTGCTCTATTCCCGTCCATGCCGGATTCTTGCGCGGAGGACGCTTGTCCCTGTCCGGGTCGATCCCGTCGCGCCAGTTATACCCGCTCACGAAATTCCCGCCCGGCCACCGATATATAGGTGAATTAAGCTCCTTTAATACCTTTAGTGTGTCCGCCCTCATCCCCTCGATATTATCTGCAGGCATAAGAGAGGCTGTCCCGATTTTCATCGCCCCTTTCCCCAGGCCGACAATCTCCAGCCGTCCGTTCAGTGAAGCGCCGCCCGCTGTGAACGAAACAGGGTACTTGACAAAATCAGAAGTAATCTTTTCGATTGTTCTTGTCTGCTTTTGGTCTGCATCTTTTCCCCAAATGAGACTCACCTTTATCGGCCCTGCATCGCTGTCCCCCGCAAGAATAACGCGGCCGACATAATCTTTTCCTTTAACCAGTCCAAGGTTGCCCTGAATAATTCCCGCAGGACTTCCATCGCCCGCAAGCGTAATCTGGGGTGTTTGCTCGCCGACATACGGATTTTCCTTAATCATCTTAACGGCTTCGGCGCTGCCGATAATCTTCCACGGCGAATTTCTTATAACAGGAAATCTCTCTGCCTGAGGCTCCTGTGTTCCGGTTTCAGCATCGAACGCCGCATTCACAGGATAATAAAATTTCCTGTCCTCGAGCATTTCTGCCCAGATGCCGCCGTAAATGCACCGCCCAAGGTGCTCGATGAACTGCCCGTAAATATATTTCGAAATTGGCTCGCCCTTTTTGGAAGCATCTATCGCTGCCGTCGGCTTCATCTCCTTTGTTTCCAGAAGCTCTAAATTAATATCATCATACCACGCCTTTCCAGTCGCGCTCCCCCACCCGCCGTACAGGCAGTTTATCTGAACAGTATCCATGCTTTCAGATTCGAAAACATATTCTATCTTTGTCCAGTCGTTCGTGCCTGTAATAGCTTTGGTCCGATGGTCTGTTCCATGAAAGTTAAACAGCGCCCCTGCACCGCCCTTCGTAACGATATTTTCAGTTTTAATCCACCCGCTGAATCTATACTTCGAATATGGCCGAATCGGCGCC
>JBFZBH010000307.1:0-2960 GCA_041308525.1 Phycisphaerae bacterium
GTCCCGAAGACGCAGCTTACGCGGCCATCGAGATAATATGCCATCGCAATTTTTTCGCTCGTCGCCTCTGCATGAAAATCCACAAAGACAATGTCGCTATTCTGCTGAATCTTGCTTAGAATCCTATCGACGGCATTAAAGGGACAATCCGCAGGCTTCATAAAAATCCGCCCGATTAGCGAAACGATTGTCACGCTCGGCCCCTTGCTTGTCCTGTATGATGCAAAAACTTTCCCCGCTGCCTGTTCCGAAAAATTCGCAGGCCGCACGATATTGTCAGCGGTCTCGAGGACCTTGATAATGTCTCTCTTGCGATACGTATGGTCGCCCAGTGTCACAAGGTTCACCCCGAATTTTATCAGCTTGTCGTAAATCTGTGGAGTGAGGCCTGAGCCGCCGGCTGCATTCTCTGCATTTGCAATGACACAATCGATTTCCTTTTCCTTTATAAGGCTGTGCAGCTTCTCCGAGAGGATTCTTCTGCCGGGCCTGCCGACTATGTCACCGATACAAAGAACGTTCAATTTCATAGATCGCCTTTCAATTGCAAAAGCTAAAATGCAGCCGTGCTGCGAAGCCATCGGTCAGCCGTTATATTTAAACCATCCGGCAGCGGTTATTTTGCATATTCGACACAGCGCAATTCTCGAAGCAGCGTAACTTGTATTTCTCCCGGATAGGCCATCTCATTTTCGATTTTACTTGCGATATCTCTTGCCATTTTCATAGCAGAGTCATCGTTGATTTTTCCTGCATCTACGATAACGCGAATTTCCCGGCCTGCCTGTATGGCATAAGCGTTCTCAACGCCCTGAAAAGTTTTTGCAATTTCCTCAAGCTGCTCGAGCCTCTTGATGTATCTTTCCAGCGTTTCTCTTCGAACACCCGGCCGCGATGCGCTTATTGCATCTGCCGCAGCTACAAGCGGTGCATATAGATTATCCGGCTGAATGTCACCATGATGAGCCGCAACAGCATTCAATATCACAGGCGCCTCATTGAAGCGCTTCAGGAAGTTAGCGCCTATAGTCGCGTGGCCGCCTTCGACCTCATGGTCAATTGCCTTGCCTATATCGTGAAGCAGGCCCGCCCTTCGTGCTATCGCACCGTCAAGACCAAGCTCATCTGCCATAATCTGAGAGAGAAATGCGACTTCGACGCTGTGGCGGAGAACATTCTGCCCGTAACTCGTCCTGTAATGCAGCGCGCCAAGAAGGCTGAGAATCTTGTTGTTCAGTCCGCGAACGTTCGCTTCTACGGAGGCATCTTTTCCAATCTGCAGAACCTTCTGGCTGACATCCTTGCGTGTCTGCGCAACCAGTTCCTCAATCCGAGATGGATGAATTCGTCCATCCTGAATAAGTCTTTCCATCGATAGCCGTGCAACCTCGCGCCGGACAGGACTAAATCCGCTCACCACAATCATCCCCGGAGTATCGTCAACAATCACATCAACTCCGGTCGCCTTCTCGAATGCGCGGATGTTGCGGCCCTCCCTGCCGATGATTCTTCCCTTCATTTCGTCGTTCGGAATTTCGACTGTCGAAACCGTCACTTCGCAGGTATGTTCTGCAGAGTATCTTTGAATCGCAGCAGTTACAACTTCCCTGCTTTTTTCCTCGACAGTTTCCTTCGCCTCTTCGAGCTTGCGGCTTATTAACGCCGACATCTCATGCTCGCATTCATCTTCGAGTCGTTTTAGCAAAAGCTGTTTTGCCTCTTCAACGCTCATTGCGGTAATTTTCAAAAGCTGATTTTTCTGCTGGGCTATCAAAGAATTAAGCTCTTTTTCCCTGTTGCCCACATTAAGCAATCTTCGCTCAATCTCTTTTTGCTGCTGGTCAATCTCCTTTTCTTTCTGTCCAAGCTGCTCGACAAGTCGTGCAAGCCCGTCTTCCCTTTTCGTCAGCTTGCCTTCAATTTCCCTTAATTCTGAACGAACCTGGTTGGATTCCCTGTTGAACTCTTCTCTTCTTTTGATTGTTTCAGCCGCAGCATCAATCTGGGCTGATTTTATGATGTTCTCAGCTTCTTTTTTTGCCCCGTCAATCTGCCTCTGGAGATCTTCCTGGAAGGTTTTTGCCTTCGCTTTTTTGATTATCTGGGCAATCACGTAGGTAAGACTGACACCCAGAATAAAGGTGAAAATCGTCAGAAGCCAGCCTGCCGGAAGCTGAGTCTGGAGTAATATATTGTTCATTGTCTTCTACCTTTCAGCTACCATAGTCATAGGATTAATAACCGGCAACGTTACAGACCGCCAATTCGCTATGGTCCGTAAAAACCATCGCTGGCACAGACAAAGTGGGGAATTTTCGGCAGGAAAACTACAAAGAAATGGTTAAAGAAAAAACGAAATCCGTTTCGCTCGGCTTAAAATCAACTTGTTTTGCGTTTATTTAACAGCATTTTTAACTTCGACACGACAGTTTTTTCTAAACCGGCTATTACACCTTCAATACGATGCAAATCTTGTTGATAACCGAAACTTTTTTTATTCCGACTTCGTTCCAATTTTTACCACTTTTCGTTCAATACAAGCCTTCAAAACTTCTTCCTCAAGGCCTTCTGATAACGATGCAAAAAGCACCTTTGTAACTTAACTGCCTACTTGACAGGCACTTACGGCATCCTGTCAGCCCCGCTTGTCCCAAATCATATAAACAGAATAACTTACGGACACAAGCGTAAGCCTGTTCGCTGCTTTTATTTCAAATACATCATATATATCGCCGTTTGGGAGGTCAAGAAAAAAATAATTTCTAAACCCTTTTTCAGAAAATTTTTATCAATTAAACTGCAAAAATTTCTTACCCGGCTGTCACGATTTTCTGTTTGGTCCTATATAATCATAATATTCGGCATAGTCACTACGCATTGTTAAAGCCGGGAAACAAACAGGACCCCCACGGGCAATGGCCTGTTTATGTGGAGAACTTCTTTAAGGCGTTATCGATTCT
>JBFZBH010000308.1:0-2957 GCA_041308525.1 Phycisphaerae bacterium
GAAAAAATCGATACTAAGGAGGCAATCAGGATAGGCAATGCCTTTATTAAGGCAAGGCAGGTCATTCTTGCTGTTATGGAGCCGGAGTTCCTGATGGGCTCGATGGGCTATGTCGTGGGCGAAAAGTTTACAGTTGCAGTAGAGATGGCGATGGAGCAGTCGCTGCCGTTCGTGGCGGTCTGCTGCTCGGGCGGGGCGAGGATGCACGAGGGGGTTGTTTCTCTTGCACAAATGGCAAAGACAAGTGCTGTTCTTGCCAAATATCATGAGGCAGGGGGGCTTTATATTCCGATTTTGACAGACCCGACAACAGGCGGAGTGACAGCAAGTTTCGCAATGCTCGGCGACTGCATCATTGCCGAACCCGGGGCGCTAATAGGCTTTGCAGGGCCGAGAACTATAGCTGAGACAATCAAAGTGGAGCTGCCAAAGGGCTTTCAGACATCCGAGTTTCTGCTGGAGCACGGCTTTATCGATATGATTGTTCATCGCAAAGACCTGAGAAGTGAAATCGCCCGTCTCATCGATTACTGCAGGAAGTAAATTGCTGTAATTCCACGAACAATGCAGCCGGAAATTTTTCTTGATTTAATATCCTCAGTTCTATAAATTCTATGCCCTATGACTCTTGCAATCGAAACCAACGGGCTGACACGCTGCTTCGGTGATTTCCGTGCGGTGGATGGTCTGAATTTACGCGTGGAAGCCGGAACTTTTTACGGTTTTCTCGGTCCTAACGGAGCGGGCAAATCAACAACGATTAAGATGTTAACGGGTTTACTGGCGCCTACCAGCGGGGTTATGCGCATCCTTGGTGAGGATCTTTCTGACAGCAACAAGGCAAGAGCAGTTAAAAGGCACGTCGGAGTAGTGCCGGAGGAGCTTGCACTTTTCGACAATCTGACGGCACGGGAATACCTGACGTTCATAGGGCGAATGTATCAGCTTCCCATTGAAACGGTGAAAGAAAGATGCGATGAGCTGCTTATGATGATGAACCTCGATACAGAGGACAAGAAACTGACGTTAGAATTTTCTCACGGAATGAAAAAGAAGCTGACTCTTGCCGCGGCGCTGATTGCGAATCCGGATTTGCTGTTTCTCGATGAGCCTTTCGAGGGTATCGATGCGGTGTCTTCCCGCGTGCTGAAAGATGTATTAAAGCGCTGTGTCGCGCGAGGGACAACGGTATTTCTTACATCGCATGTTTTGGAGATAGTTGAAAAACTCTGCACAGACGTAGGGATAATCGATAAGGGCAGGCTCGTCCATCAGTCCACAATGGACCAGATTTGCCTAAGCGGCACTTTGGAGGACCAGTTTATTCGCTGCGTAGCTGATGGTCAAATCGAGAAGCAGAAGCTTAGCTGGCTTGAGGGATAAATGAACTGGGAACAGATACGGACAATTCTGTGGCTGCGCTGGCGGCTGACAAAAAATCAATGGGCGCGCAGCGGACCATTCAATATGATTTTGATGATGATTGTTATTTTCATCTGCATCTTTGCCGGATTATCAGGCTCTTTTATCGGTTTATTAATCGGTGCTTTCGGAATGACAAAAGTGTCAGCCGGCACTCTGATGTTAATATGGGATGTTATAACGGGAATGTTTTTCTTTTTCTGGATTGCAGGACTAATCGGGGAAATTCAGCGATCGGAAACAATTGACATCGGGCGGATAATGTATCTTCCGGTCTCGTTAAAGGAAATTTTTCTGCTGAATTATTTTGCTTCATACCTGACAATATCGATAATGTTGTTCCTGCCGGCAATGCTGGGGCTTTCTTTAGGGCTTGCTTTGAGCAGAGGTTTTTCTATGCTGCTGATGGTGCCGCTGGTTTTGGGGTTTGTGTTTATGATAACGTCGTGGACATACTGCCTTCGCGGATGGCTTGTGAGATTAATGATAAATAAGCGCCGGCGCCGCGCAATAATTGCAGCTGTTACAGTTGCCTTCATACTGTTAAGTCAGCTTCCTAATCTGTTGACGAGTGTTTTACCGCGTAATTATGCAAATCGTCACAGGAGTGTGCAGCAGGCGCCGCCGGAACAGCAGCCGGATGTTGACGGAATACAAAAAACATCTGAAAAAAGCGAAGTTTTATTGATGGTGCATAAGGTTGTTCCTTTGTTATGGGTTTCATACGGGGCGATGTCGCTTGCCAGCGGCAGTGTGCTGCCGGCGTTTTTCGCAACAGCCGGTTTGGTGTTAATCGGAGGTTTTGGTTTACGAAGGGCATATCGCGGGACAATTCGGTTTTATCAGGGACAAACAGAAGGTAAGAAAATAAAACGAGCGCCCAAAAAAGAGAAGGCTGCGACTGTGAAAGATAGTCTGCTTGAAAGACCTCTTACAGGTCCGCTGCAGGAGGCGCTTGTTTTGGCGATAGTTTTTTTCCGCTCTTTAAAGAGGGCGCCGGAAGTGAAAATGTTATTCGTGACCAATACGATTATGCTTGCGGTTTTCGGCGGCGCTTTTTTCTTCAGGCGTTCATTTGCTGTGAGTGATGTATTTAAACCATTTGTTATCAGCGGAGTTGCTGCGTTTACGTTCTTCGGGATGCTTCAGCTTTTTTTTAACCAGTTCGGTTTTGACAGAAACGGTTTTAGGGCACTTGTTCTTTTGCCGGTGGAGCGAAAGTATATCCTGCTTGGGAAGAATCTTGCGCTGATACCAATCGTTTTGGTGATAGGATTGGTTTTTTTAACCATTATAACGGTTTTGATGAATGTCCCGTTGATTGTCGTTCTTGCTGCAGTGGTTCAGCTGGCAGCAGCTTTTCTTCTTTTGAGCATGGCGGGCAATTTAATATCAGTGCTGGTTCCGTATCGAGTTGCACCCGGCTCGCTTAAGCCCACCAAACTTACCCCGATGATGACGTTTAAGGTAATCCTTACAAACCTGGCTTTTCCGATGCTGATGTTTCCGCTGTTCATTCCGCCGGCACTGGGTTT
>JBFZBH010000309.1:0-2907 GCA_041308525.1 Phycisphaerae bacterium
TGCGAGCTTTATCTGCCTGTCCTCTGCCGGCCAGTAATTTTTTATATGCTCTTTTAGAAACGGCAAAATATCATCTGTCTTTTCAATCCGCCTGCTTTTGTATGCCTCCCGCAAATCCCCGATAAGCTTTTCGGTGGTCTCGACGCCGATATCATCGCTTATAAGCGTCTCTTCGAGCTTATTGAGCAACTCATCATCTATATTCCTGCCCAGCCCGATAACCGACATCAGCGAAGAGCTTATCTTATCCCGTGTCTTGGACAACCGTTCCTTCAAATAATTTGTGGTCTTGCTGAATATTCCCATATCATTTTCCTAACGCCTAAACTGCACCAAAAAATTTTTTACATAGTCATATTATTGCTAAATCGAAAAAATTTCAATCACTTTCGCTTCATATTTCTATGAAAATTAAACAGTTACAAACATCCCCTGCAGGCCAATAAAAAAAAATTTTCTTTCTCAAATATTTTTCTTTGACAAAACAAACAGGCGAATGTAAATTGCGCATACCATTTTGAAAGCCCTTGCGGAAAATGGTTGCCGTTATTGTAATTCGTATTTTTGTTCTCATATAATTTTTTTAAGAGGCGGAACTGGAAAGTTTTGCTCTCCATAAAAAGGAGACCGTTGACTTGACTGTCCTGAAGGTTGAAGATATTTTCTCTGACGTTCTCGAAAGAGCAAAAACGCTCGACCCTGTCAACGCGCGCAAATGGTTCGATGAGCTCCAGCCGCTGCATTTCGACGCCGGAATCCTGCAAATTGGCTGCCCGGACCACACTATGGCAGAATTCTTAAGGCAAAATTCCAAGGCGGCTTTCACCCGCGCCGCCCAGCAGATAACCGGACACCTCGTTTCCGTCGAGTTTTCCGTAATCGACGGACACAAATCGCAAAGAGGCCATACGGCTGATGCGGGGCCGAAACTGCATCCCGATTATACGTTTTCTAATTTTGTGGTTGGTCCCTGCAACCGCCTCGCTCACGCAAGCAGTGTCGCGGTCAGCCGCTCTCCCGGCAAAAACTATAATCCCCTCTTTCTGTACGGCAACTCCGGTCTTGGGAAAACCCACCTGCTTCACGCCATCTGCCGCGATGCACGCCAGCACTATGTGAATATAACCATCCAGATTTTAAGCTGCGAAGATTTCGTCAACAGGTTCATCAGCGCCATCGAGCAGGGAAATCTTCCCGGTTTCCAGCGGCAGTTCCGCTCGGTAGATATGCTCGTCATCGACGATATCCAGTTCCTCCGCGAGCGCGAGCAAAGCCAGGAAGAATTTTTCCACACCTTCAACAGCCTCTATCAGAACGGCAAGCAGATAATCCTCAGTGCAGATTGCGCTCCCGCTGAAATCGGCGGACTTGAAGACCGGCTCATAAGCCGCTTCAACTGGGGCTTAGTGACACGCATAGACCCGCCAAGTCACGATACGAGGGTCGCAATCGTTAAGAAAAAAGCAAATCTGCGCGGCCTCGATATTTCCGAGCAGGTAGCAGATTACATCGCAAAAAAAGCACACTCTAACATCAGGGAAATCGAAGGCGCACTTACCGCAATTTACGCAGTGGCAAACACTACCGGTACACAGGTTACGCTCCAAATGGCAAAGGCTGCACTCGACGGCCAGATAGAATCACCGACAAAGCAGCTTAGCATAACAGATATCATTGAGGTCGTTACAGCGTACTACAGCGTCCGACTCTGCGACCTCCAGAGCAAAAAACGAAGCCAGTCCATAACGCTTCCGCGCCAGGTTTGTATGTTCCTCGCCCGGAACCTCACACGTCACAGCCTCGAAGAAGTCGGCGGCCACTTCGGCGGAAGAGACCACACCACCGTTATGCACGCCTGTGATAAAATCGAAGAGCTCAAAAAAAGTGACCACAAATTCAAGGCAATGCTCGCTGAGCTTGAAAAGAAAATCGCCCAGCAAATCAAGGCCTGATTGTTACAACAACCGAATTCTTCGTCCCTGCCGCCGAAATTTTTTTATTTCGAACAAAATGAAAGTGAAATGATATCTGCTGAAGATACAAATAAAAAAGCCCTGTTTCAAACAGGGCTTTTCGGTTTCCAAGATGCTCAGTTCTTATTTGGGAATTACGTTGGTCGCGCAGGGCCCTTTTTTACCCTGACCAACTTCGAACTCGACCGTCTGGCCTTCATTAAGATTTGCATAGCCGCCGGTCTTTATTTCCGAATGATGGACGAAGAGATCTTCGCCGCCCCCATCCGGAGTGATAAAACCAAAACCCTTACTTGCATTAAACCATTTTACTTTACCTGTACTCACTTTTGTTTCTCCTAAGCCTTTTTACGGGCCATTCAAAATAATATCTCTCATCTTTAATTTACAGGGGGCATACTCTTGAGAGATGGAAGGATACACCGCCATTTTCAATAGTCTAACATAAAAATCGGTTTATGCAACAACTAAATTCAGAAAAATAAAAAATATTTTTTTGACCGTCAAAATCGTCTTTTTCACCTCAAAATCAGACAATCCGCTCTTTTCACAGGGCTGTCCGGTCCCCGAACATCAGTTCCGTATATATCTTTCCGCACAGACTTCTGAGATTTACCGCCTATCTGTCTCCATCCAAAAACCGGATTTTTTCCGCTTGACAATTCGGCAATTCTATGCTAATTTTCTTTTCAATCAGCTAACTTTATTAAAATTTTATGGAGGTCATTAAAATGAAAAAGAGTCTTAATGTGCTGGGTCTTGTAATCACAGTATCAATTCTTTTGTCGGCAGCTTTTCCGCTTTTCGCAGCCGAACAGCCGAAGGAAAAACCGTCCTTCGTCGGCGACTGGAAAGTCCTTATCGACTTTGACGGCAACCAGATGGCTAACCTGTTTTCAATTGAAAAGAAAGCCGACGGCTCCCTCGCCCCGCA
>JBFZBH010000310.1:0-2941 GCA_041308525.1 Phycisphaerae bacterium
CGATTATGGTAAAGATAGATTTTGCAGAAGTCATAAAGGCAGGCAAAAGTGTCAAACCCGTCGTACTAACCCTTTTTGTCAACTGGGCAATAAAACCATTCACAATGTATGTAATCGCACTGTTCTTTTTAGGCACCATCTTTTACGGCCTCATTGGCCCTGATGCAACCGACCTTGTCAAAATGCCCTTTGGCCTGAACTTACCTGTCGGCAGCACCTACGGCGCAGGAACGGTCGTCCAAAATGCAGGCGTAAAAATGCTCCAGGTACCTCTGTGGCGAAGCTACCTTGCCGGCTGCATTCTTTTGGGGATAGCCCCCTGCACAGCTATGGTCCTTGTCTGGGGATACCTTGCGAAAGGAAACGATGGCCATACTCTCGTTATGGTCGCAATCAACTCGCTCTCGATGCTTGTCCTTTATGGGCCTCTCGGCGGATTTCTCCTCGGCGTAGGAAGGCTGCCCGTCCCCTGGCAGGCGCTGCTTCTTTCTATCGCAATATATGTCGCTCTGCCGCTTGTCGCTGGCTATTTTTCGAGAAGATGGATTATCAAAACAAAGGGGAGTATCTGGTTCAACGAAAAATTCCTGCATTTCCTTACCCCCGTTACAATAATAGCCCTTCTTATAACACTTGTCCTGCTCTTTTCATTTAAGGGAGAAGTAATTCTGAGCAACCCCCTGACTATCCTGTGGATTGCCATACCGCTTTTCATACAAACAAACCTTATTTTCCTGCTTGGATATGGTTTGGCAAAAATTCTGAAATTAAATTACCAGGATGCTGCTCCATCTGCTATGATAGGGGCATCGAACCATTTCGAGGTTGCGATTGCAACTGCGACAATGCTGTTCGGATTAAGCTCCGGTGCAGCACTAGCAACGGTTGTGGGAGTATTGATAGAGGTGCCTGTTATGCTTATGCTGGTGAAGATTTGCCTGAGAACTCAAAACTGGTTTAAAACAGTTCCTTCATAAAATGAGAGGTGTAAAATGAAGAAGATAAAAATTTTAGGTCCGGGCTGTCCGAAATGCACAAAGCTGGCTGATAATGCCAAAACGGCTGCCCAGCAGCTGAAACTCGATTTCGAGATCGAGAAAGTTACCGACATCAATGATATAGTCGGATTTGGAGTTATATCAACTCCTGCCCTTGTCATTGACGGCGAGGTGAAAGTTACAGGTAAAGTTCCATCTGTAGAAGAAATGAAGTGTTTTCTGGAAGTGTAAAACTTTTGCACAGCTGAAAAGGAGAAAACTGCAAATGAACGTCAAAAATATTGTTGCCGTGATACTCTGTCTATTTGTTGCCGCAAGCTTAATATACCTTGCTGCCGGTTCTCAAAAAACACAGGACAAACCTCTCGTCGATGAAACGAAACTTGTCTCATCAGAACCGCCTTCACCTGCAATGCCCGCATCGGAAGCAAATAATCCTGATGTTGTGGTATACTATCTTCATAACAGCGTCCGCTGTATAAAGTGCAAAAAATTCGAGACCTATACCCAGCAGGTCCTTAGCGAATTTTTCGCTGAACCGCTCAGGCAAGGCACAATACAGTGGAGAATGCTCAATGTCGATAATCCCCAAAACGAGCACTTCATCAATGACTATAAGCTGATTACAAAATCTGTTGTTCTAGCCAGGTTCAAAGAAGGCAAGCAGAGCGAATGGAAAAACCTCGAAAAAATCTGGCAGGTCGTTGACGACGAGGCAGCCTATAAGAATTATATAAAAGATGAAATCCTAAACTTCATCCAGGAGAGATGATGACCGCACTGCTGTTGGCATCGCTTACTGCATTCTGGCTCGGGATTCTGACATCCATAAGCCCCTGCCCGATGGCAACGAATATCCTTGCTATTTCCTTCATCGATAAAAAAATTAGCAGGCCGAAAACAGTTTTTCTCACCGGCTTTACCTTCACACTCGGCAAGATGATAACTTTCACCGCCCTTGCTGCAATTCTGGTTTCGAGCATCCTCGCTGCAGAGCAGGTCTCGCTTTATCTTCAGAAATATATGAACAAGCTGCTCGGCCCTGTTTTGATAATCGTCGGGATGATTCTTCTGGAGATGCTCAGCTTCAATCTTCCCTCATATCAGCCGGGCGAGAAAATGCAAAAACGCCTTGAATCCTTCGGAATCTGGGCCGGAGGTCTTCTGGGTATCATCTTTGCACTTTCCTTTTGCCCTGTTTCAGCAGCGCTTTTTTTCGGCAGTCTGATACCGCTGTCTGTTAAACACAATTCGATATTTTTGCTGCCTGCTGTTTACGGGATTGGCACTGCCCTGCCAGTCTTCGCATTCGCTGTCCTTATTGCCTTCGGTGCAAAATATGTCGGCAGGGCCTTTAACAGACTGACGGCAATAGAATTATGGATTCGCCGCGCAACAGGTGTAATTTTCATAATAATCGGAATTTACTTTTGCCTCGTTTATATTTTCAGAATTCTTTAAATATAACAAAACTTTCTTTATCCCTTCACGCAAATTATCGGTTCGAGCTTTGCCACCTTTTTTGCGAGTTTGGCCTTCTCAGTCGCATCAGCAACGATGTTCACATCTTTATAAGCCCCCGGCGCTTCTTCGGCGATGCCTCGTAAAGAGGCACCCCTGATAATTATTCCCTTTTCAGCGAGTGCCTTGATAAGCTCTCTGCCGCCCCATTTTTTCGTAGCCTGTTTTCTGCTCATCGCCCTGCCGGCCCCGTGAGAGCACGAGCCGAATGCCAGTGACATTCCCTCTTCCATACCCGCAAGAATATACGAGCTTGTCCCCATAGTCCCTCCTATCAGGACCGGCTGGCCTGCCTGGCGTATATCTTCAGGAAGCGATTGGTTTCCCGGCCCGAATGCACGTGTTGCTCCCTTGCGGTGAACAAATAATTTTTTCGTTGTGACTTCAACATTATGCTTTTCTTCCTTGCAGGTATTGTGCGA
>JBFZBH010000311.1:0-2940 GCA_041308525.1 Phycisphaerae bacterium
TGAGCCTGTTCTATCAAAACATCAAACCGAAAATGGCATCAGTTCAGGTATATGGCGTTGGCTTGTTGAACGAACTATTTTGTGGCTGTATCTGAACCGACGGCTTCGAATTCGTTATGAATAACGCTCTAAGATTCATGTTGCGTCCCCGAATATTGATTGTACCATAATATGTTGGAATCATTTGGCAAATTTCCCATTTTGTGAGATGCTCTAAACTGAAAAGTGAACCTGCTGTTGCCCGTTTCAAACTTATTCCATTGAGCCCGCCGGCTATACCTGTGTCGGTCCCTAAATGATACAGGCATATCTTTTAAGTAATTTATGGGCTAGTTAAGGCCTGCCGGCTATTTGATAATTTGCTGATTGTTTTAACAGCTTCCACTACCAGAATTATCGCCAGCAGAAGCAGTAATGCTGCAATGACACCTATGATGGATATTGTCTGTTTGTTAATAAATGTCCGGATTTCCGCAATCAGTATGGATATAAGAGCCCATATTGTCATCACAATCATAAATGCCATCGGGCCGAGGATAAAGAAGGTTTTTTTGCCTGTCTTTTTCAGCCATACAGCTACCGACAGCAGCACTAGGCCTGCGAGCAGCTGATTGGTTGCCCCGAACACCGGCCAGATTGCCTTCCACGCCGGAACGGCTTTGCCGTCGGCGCCTTTTAAGGTAATTAAGACAAATATCGTCGGCAAAATAAGCGAACAGACCGTCGAAATATATCGCCATCGCCTGCCTTTTAGCTCAAAAAATTCTTCAAAAATATATCGGCTCAGCCTTGTTGCGGTATCGAGTGTGGTAAGTATAAAGGCCGAAACCGCAAGTAAACCAAAAGATTTGCCGAAAGTTTCCGGAATGTGGAAAATCGATAAAAATTTACCCATGCCTGCGGCATAAACCTGCTGCGGGTCAAAGCCTGAAGGCAAACTTGCCAACACAGCCACAGTGGCCAGTGCAACAACGGCGACGATACCTTCAATCAGCATTGCACCGTATCCTACAAGTCTGGTATCTGTTTCCCTGTCTATCTGCTTTGAAGATGTGCCGGAGGCAACTATTGAATGAAATCCTGAGCAGGCCCCGCAGGCGACCGTGATAAAAAGGATTGGAAACAGGGTCTCACCTTTAACTGTCTGCCAGCCTGAAAAGACAGGAAATTCAACAGAAAATTTACCGAGAATCCCCCCGACTAAAATACCGAGAAATCCGCCGACAACAGTTGCATAAAGCAGAAAACTGGTCAGGTTATCCCTCGGCTGCAGTAAAATCCAGACCGGCGTAACCGAAGCAATAAAGCAGTATGCTACAAGAATCAGGTCCCAAGTTTTTGCAGGCTCATTTCCGATTATGACTGGGACAGTTTCCGGCCTTATGGGAATCTGCTGGCCAAGCCAGATCGAAAAGAATACAAATGGCACAAAAACAAGTGTTGACCAAAGCACAGGTATTTTCATTCTATAAACAAAAATGCCGAATCCTAATGCCAGCAAAATAAGCAGAATTGATGACGAAGCCACTCCGCCATCGGCAACAAAGGTAGTGGCGGTCAGGTCTATAAAGACAGTAAGCACGTAGATAAGGCTCAACCAGATAAATGCCAGCAGCAGTTTATATGCCAATGGTGACATATATTCTTTTGCAATCTCGGCGATGGAGCGAGCCTTGTGGCGAATAGAGGCGACAAGTGCGGAGAAATCATGAACGCCGCCTATAAAGATAGATCCGATAACGACCCAGAGCAGGACAGGAAACCAGCCGAACATAGAGGCGGCGAGGATCGGACCTACAATCGGCCCTGCACCGGCGATTGATGAGAAATGATGGCCGAGAAGGACGGCGCGATGGGCGCAAACACGATCAACGCCGTCATAATCTGTATGACACGGCGTGGCTTGATTGTTATCGATATTAAATCGGCGTTCCAGAAACCTGCCGTATATGCGGTAGGCCAAAACGAATAACACTGTCGAAATAACAAGTATCAGAGTCAGCATCTTAATCTCCTGATATAAATTTATTCTCGATCATATATTACTTCCCTACTTTAATATTAAAATCCTAAAATCATCATTGCAGCACCAACTGCCAGGCCTGTAATAAGTGCAATACTTTTTATAATTACAAAGTCTTTTCGTGAATGAGCCAGCATCGGAAGCAGACCATGCCCATCCTGCACAATTGAACTGCCTACGAGTACACTCAGTGGCACTGTGCCTTGAACATAAAGCGTTACAAATATAAGATGCGGCCCGGATTCAGGGATTATCCCTATAAGACATGCTGTAACCAACACGAGCCACTTGCCTTTCTGTATCGTTGGCCCAAGGTCCAAGCGCTCAGTGAGAAAATACATAATTACAAGTGCACCCAGAGTCCATATGAATATCTTGGGCACATGACGCAAAGCGATATGATGCCATAAGTGATCTTCCAAAAAATGGTCATTCGTAGTGACCGTGATGACCAGCGAGGCCGCAATTGTCATTATCAATGTATAGCGAAGCCATGCAGGCATATCGCCGCCCAAAATCCCGCTGAATAACAAAATCAATATAATGACCAATATTGAAGTTAATAGAAAACGTGCCATTGAGCAGTTTCGCCATTGCTGCACAAACTGCTGAAATGAAAATCTGCTGCATTGCTGATGAGGATCAATGTCAATGCCTCTGATGCAGACAACTGGTTCATTTTTTTTCTTGTAAAAAACATCCACTATCAGGCCGGATAGAATTCCAATTACACAAAGGCCCGATCCCATGACCATTGCAGTTTTAGGAGCCAGTGCCAGAAGCACAAATTCCTCATCACCAAAAGTTGCAACCGCCGCTGCAATCATTGCGCCCAGGCTTACCATGCCATGTGAATACATTGTAAATACAACAAAAGTTCCCAGGCATCCCGGCGATGCACCCAGCAACGCAGCAAC
>JBFZBH010000312.1:0-2938 GCA_041308525.1 Phycisphaerae bacterium
GTCCGCAAATCCTTGCACAGCTTGTTTAGGTGCTCATTTGCCTGGTTATTTTTTGCAATCTGACTTTCGAGAGAATCGATTTCATCTGTGGCAGCGGCGATGATTTCTTCGAGCTGTGAAATTCTGCTTTTTCTTGAAATCAGACCAGTCGCTTTACCGACAGGCCCGAGTTTTATCGTGCCTGCACCATCCAAAAATTTGCCGTCGGTGGTGACGAAATTATATTCTCGCGACAGTTTTTTCGACAGTTCTGCAGCAGAAGCGAGTGAATCGACAACGAGAGTCTTTCCTAATAATTTCCAGACAAGCGCTGCATATTTGGGGTCGTATTTTACGAATTCGACGAGCCTGCCCTTTATGGAATCGATACCGGAGAAGTCTTCTTTGCTGGCAAAGGGAGCGATGTTGCTGATGCATAGAAAGTGGGCGCGGCTGTCGAGTTTTTCTATTGTTTCCGTATCCGCAAGAAGCTTATCCATATCGTTGATTACGAGAGTATCCGTTTTGTCCTCGAGAGCAGCTTCGACAGCGGTGGCGAATTTGAAATCGGCACGGATAATATCGGCAAGGATGCCTTCGATATAATCGAACCGCGGATTAGAAGCAGAGCGGTTTGCAAGGATATTTTTCACGGCGGCTTTAAGGCCCTCTCGCCGTGATTCCATATCCTTTAGAACAGCAAGCTCGCCTGCGAGGGCACTGCGTGATTCCTTTGAGTGTGCAAGACGCTTGCTGTCTTCAGAAATTTTGCTTCCCGTGTCTTCGCTTTCCCTGCGTTTCGTTTCGAGGTTCTGCTGGAGCTGACTGATTATTTTTTCGATGTCTTCGAGACGTGCCTTGTTCTGGGCTTTCTCAGTTAGGAAATTTTCAAGCTCCAGGCGAGCGGATTGGGCGCGGTCGGCAAGGCGGTCTTTCTGGTGCGAGAGATTGTCACGATACAGAGATATGCTTTGCAGCTCATTGTGAAGCTGCGCGGTCATCCGCACAACATCGATAACGCCGGATTTTTCATCTTCGAGGTCGGCTTGGAGAGCGGCTGATTCATTTTGAATCTTTGCGATTTGCTCCTGAAGCTGCTCAATGGCCTTGTTTCTTTCCACAAGGCTTGCTTCACAGCCGTTCTGCTGGTTTTGATATTCTGCAAGGTCTGATTCGAGCGACTTTTGCTGTTCTGCCAGTTTGCTTTCGCGCTGCTGGGCCGAGTTTTTTCTTTCCTGCAGCTCATTTATTCTCGTTTTAAGGAACTCGATGCGCTGAAGGTTCTGTTCGATTTTGCTCTGGACGGACACAAGCGAATTATCGGTCTGGTTTATCTGGTTTTCGGTATCGAGAATCTGCTGGGAAAGCTGACTGAGCAGAAGGTCCATTTCGGAGGTCCGTGCAGCAAGTGAGGCGAACTGTTCCTGTGCTGAGCCGATATGCTCTGTTTTTAGGGCTGTATCGGTGCGTATCTTGTGGAACTCGACGAGAGAGTAATTAAGCTGCAGCTCCTTTAGCCTCTGGGTGTAAGCGAGATAATTTCTTGCCCTTGTTGCCTGAAGCTTAATACTTCTGAGCTGTTTCGAAACTTCGCCAATGATATCTGCAAGGCGCAGCAGGTTTTCTTCGGTATGCTCGAGCTTTCTTACAGCTTCTTTTTTATGTGCCTTGTATTTGCTGATGCCTGCTGCCTCCTCGAAAATGGCCCTGCGGTCAACCTTGGAGGTGTTGAGGAGCTGCTCGACCTGTCCCTGTTCGATGATGGAATAAGCCTTTACGCCGATGCCGGTATCGAGGAACAATTCGCGGATGTCTTTGAGGCGGCTGATTTTATTATTCAGACGATATTCGCTCTCGCCGCTTTTATAGATGCGGCGGCTTATCTGGACCTGGTCTGTCTCGATGGGTAATTGCCCAGCGGTGTTCGAGACAACCAGTGTCACTTCTGCTGTGGCAAGGGGTTTTCTTATGCTCGAACCGCTGAAGATGACATCTGCCATCTGGTCGCTTCTAAGGCTTTTAACGCTTTGCTCGCCGAGGACCCACTTAACAGCATCAACAACGTTGCTTTTGCCGCAGCCGTTAGGGCCGACGATGCCTGTTATGTTTGCGTCGAAAACGAGTTCTGTTTTATCTGCGAAGCTTTTGAAACCATCGAGAACGATTTTTTCCAGTCTCATTTGCGTCCTTCAATAGAAAAAGGGTATATAATCGAAGCGCAACACCAGCAATTTTTATTGCAGTGTTCTAATTATTATCGGTCAGATAATTGCTGTTTCTTGACGGTTCAGTCAATTTTTGGCAGGGGGCCTGCGTGGAAATTTGCAGGTATAGCGCCGTTCTCGCACATTTTCTTAACGAGTGCTATCATTTCGGAATACGAGACGTTCAGGCCGGGCCTTATGGGGGAATCTTCCTTAACAAACGCCTCCTCGCAGAGTGTCTCGATAATGTCCTGGAGATTGTATGAACTTAGCAGCGTTATAGGCGGAATTTCCGGCAGCTTACGAATGATTGTAACAGTATCGGAATCAGCAGGAGCATTGATAATAATACTGCCATCATCGGATTGGATAAAGGTGCCCGGCTGAAGGTATAGAGGGGCGCCGAAAAAGACAATTCGAGGCTCACCTGACCTGGTGACATAGATATCCTTGATTTTGGGTGTGGTCAATTGTTCGAGAAAGAAATTGCGTCCTATAAAAGATTTGTTAATAGTAACATCTTCGATGATGCGAAGCTGCTCATAGGCCGCGAGCCTCATATTGAAGTCCTCATCACGGAGCATTCTTGCGGAAATTGCTGATGCATCGTTTCGCCGGGCGCCATAGGTAATGGCTTTGAGGGCTTCGAAACGAAATGAGGACGATTTATCGAGGACAATGTTTCGAAGGGGAACCAGGCCGCGGTCGTCACCGATGTTCAGAAGACACCTTGCGGCACGAAAAACAACTTCCGG
>JBFZBH010000313.1:0-2930 GCA_041308525.1 Phycisphaerae bacterium
TAGAGTCTATCAAGAATGGCGGCATTAGGGAAGTAGAACTAATTAAACAAGCCCTTACCGCAGAAAAATACTTTCCAGAACCGAATGAAGCCCTTGGAAATTTAGATATATTAAAAAAAGATGCGGTTGATGCGTTGTATCGGATAAACACAGATGATGCGGCGATTTTGCACCTTCAGATACTTATGCAGGAAAAGAGTGAAATCGACTCTGGTTTGTTAGGAGAATTCGGAAAATACCCGTTGTTTCGCAGCCGGTTCGAAAAGATTTATAAGCAGCAGAAAGCCGCTGGTCTTTCCACATGGAAAGTTGACCTTTATAAAATATTTATCGAAGATCTTAAACAAAATCCGATTCCCGGAGTAACATTAACTTCTGAGAAACCTAAAAATAAGATGATTATTTGGATTGGAATATGTGCAGGTGTATTATTTGTTTGCGGGATTTTTATGCGTCATCTGAGCAAACATAAAAAAAGTTAAGGGAGATTCTTCACTGCGCTTCGCTTCCGTCTTCGTCCGTCATCGTTCCAAAGGGAATATGCCGGACTACGCCGGACAAGTCGTGCAGAATGACAAATTTTCTACAGGCCTGAGGATTCGAGCCAATTATCGGCCAAGACGGCGAAGTCGAGGAAGTTTATAATATTATCAGGGGCGCCGGGAGGTGCAAAGTCTGCTTTCGGATTCCAGTTCGGTGATGGAGGCATTGTGCCTTCGGAAAGAAAGGCGGCTATGAAGGCCTGAAGGTCGAGGGAATCGACAGTTCCATCACCGCCTTCGGGTGCGATGTCGCCTGTAATTTTTATGATAGGCTCGATTTCGAGGGTTGGTTCCGGCTGAAGGAAGAGGCCGCCTCCGCGAAGGACGATATTG
Organism: Phycisphaerae bacterium; assembly: GCA_041308525.1. Taxonomy (GTDB): domain Bacteria; phylum Planctomycetota; class Phycisphaerae; order Sedimentisphaerales; family Anaerobacaceae; genus Fen-1359. The sequence continues at coordinate 876 of JBFZBH010000313.1, forward strand.
AACTGCGTGAAAAGATTCATACCGATGATGCCGTCGAGTGAGCCGCCTTCGGGAGAGAAGACATCGAGCAAAATGACGGGGACATCCGTAGCGATGAACCAGTCACCGTAGGCAGGGATGACGAGTCTATCGAGAGTAAAACCTGGCACATCGAGTGACTCGCCGTTTATGCCGCTGACCTCGACAAGAAATTCCGGGTAATCTGGATTAAACCGCAGACGGCTTGCAATGCGGCTGCCGATGACGGAGACCTGTGCGCCGGTATCGAGCATAAAGCGGTCCTTGTCGATGGCGCTTTCATTACGTTCATAAAGGTCAACGGAGTGAATAAAGAAGACACTCTGTGAAAGGTTGCCAATGATTACAGAGGGGCTTTGGGGCAAGAAATTAAGCGGATCGAACGGGTCGAGCGTCGGGACATACTGGACATTCAATCCTCCGAGCGGGCGAAGTTCCAGCGGGATAATACCTGAATATTGCGGAATCGCCTCATCAAAATTATCATAGAATTTGACCGAGGGCCCGATATATTCGGCTGCGTTTCGGTTAATTGTTATTTGGTCGGTATTGTCGATGACGGCTGTGTAATAAACGGCAAAGGGAGTGCCTATTGCAGTGGGGACATCAGGTTCATAGGAGGGCGCGACGGAAACTACGACATTATACTGGCCGAGGAGATTGGATGTATCAAGGCGGAGTGTGCAGGGGTCGATTGCAGAAAGGCCATCGAAGAACAATCCTATAGGCTGACTGACGCGGACACTGACGGGACCGGTGACGCCCGTTACTTCTATCCAGTTATTCGTTATCAGATCGGCTGCGTAAATGCCGGTGCGGAAGGCGGTATCATAACTAAGGACGTGCGAGCTTGCACCTGTGTCGAAAATTCCGATGCCAAAACCGTTGACCTCATCTGCTACAAGAAAGTTTCCGAAAGTTGAAGAGGCAACTGCATCGAACTCCATAGCATCAACATCTTTTCTGGCATCGGTGGTGGAAACCGTCAACCAGGGGATAAATCCATTTATTGGCGGGGCCTCGATGAGATTTGCGTAAGTGCCTGCGGAAGCCTGCTGAGCGGAACGGGCGGCATCTGCTGGAAGTTTTGCCTTTTTAACGGTGACGGTCTTTTCTCTGCCGAGGAGCTTTTCCTTTTTTTCCTTCGGATAATAAATGCCTGTGATTTTCGAGCCGTTGGGCAAACGCCAATTGACATCGCTTCGTTCCCAGCCGTTTGATTTTGCGGCTGCGAATTGCGACAGTGACACAATCGAAATTACAGCTATCAGAAGGTTCGGTATTACTTTTGAGCCATAAGCTTTAATCATTTTTACACCCATAAACTCCGTGCTGTCTTATTATACCATATCGGCAGACTTTTAGGTGTGAAAAAATTCCTTTTTAACGGATAAATGCAGCATTTACACCTGTTTTAACCTGACATGCAACGGATTAAGTGTATCTTACGGCATTATTTTTTCCAAATATTCGTGACGAAGGTCTATAAAAAGTATAGCAGAGATTCTTCGCTGCGATCAGAATGACAAAATTTTTTAACTGCTTTTAAAATATTTAGTCCGGCGGGAATATGTCGAGCAGGATAGTTACGAGCCGCTGGACGGCATTTTGAACTTCGGAAGAGAGGGAAGAGTTGAACTCGGTTTGTGCCGGCTGGATGCCGAGAAAAAAGATATTGACCTTGATGCTGCGGGCAATCAAATCAATAAATAAACGGGGCGAGAGTGTATGAGTTGAAATAACGATATCAGATAACTGCTCAGGCGCGAAAATTTTTATTGTGCCGGCAGAGGCATCGAAGTGAACGGCATCGATGATGATTAGATTCTGCGGGGACTTTTTTATAATCGACTGGATGTAATTTTCAGGGACAGTTTCGGCATTAATTAAATCGGCACAAGTTTTGCCTTTAAGCTGCTCGAAGACTGCGGGACCTGCGCCATCATCACCTTTTAAGATATTGCCTATGCAGACGATAACGGTTTTTTGCCCGCGAAGATGTTCGAGCCTTTCGAAAAGTTCATCTGCAGCCATAAA
>JBFZBH010000314.1:0-4100 GCA_041308525.1 Phycisphaerae bacterium
GGGGAATCCTCCTGTGAGAATAGAAATAAATACAACGATATCGGGAGTAAATTTCGATGAATGTTACAGGGAGCGGGTTGAAGATATTCTTGACGGAGTGAAGGTCAAGCTGATAAGCCTAAAACACCTTAAGCTCAATAAAAAGGCTGCGGGGAGACATCAGGACCTTTCGGACCTGGAAAACCTTCCGTAATGTTCAGAATAAAAAAGCCCCCGATGGATTCGGGGGCTTTTTATTTTTTAACAAAAGCGAAAAGGCTTTTGGTTATTACTTTTTTTCTTCCGGTTTTTGTGCGGGTGCAGCGGCTGGTTTTTCTCCTTCAGCAGGTTTTTGAAGGGCGAGTCTTTCTGCCTTTGTGAATGGAATTCCTTTTTTTCTTGCGATATCTTTTGCTTTTCTGCGGCGGGTGGTTCGCTGGGCAGCCTGTTTATTTCTAATACCGACTTTGAGGAGCAATTCAGAAACGGAATCTGAGGGGATTGCGCCTGCAGAGAGCCAGTATTTTACTCTATCGAGATTGAGCACAATTTGTTTATCCTTGTTTTTTTCGATGGGGTCGTAGTAGCCGAGCTTTTCGATGATTTTTCCGTTGCGCGGTGCGCGGCCGTCGATTGCGTTGATTCTGAAGAACGGCCTGTGCCGTCTTCCCATCCTCATCATTCTTAATTTTACTGCCATTTTGTTATCCTTTCTTTTTTCGTTTATGATTAAGATTCGTAATCGCCCTGTGCGTATTACGAAACACGTTTACAATGTATAGAGAAGCCGTTGAAGAAGATGGCGAGGTTGGCGGGGTCAACTTTTGCATCAGCGGCAATTTTTTTAACCTGTTCATCGGAGAGGCCGGATGCGTTTGCTTTTTCGTCGGGCGTCATAATGGCAACAGCGCGTTTAAACTGCTCAAGCTCTTCGGGGGAAGGGGAAACGAGCATTGCAAGCTCGCTATCGCCCTGGTTGTCGGCGAATTGAGTCCGTATGAGCTTGCCGTAATCGCTTCCTGCGAAGCGCGAGAGTTTTTCGAGATACTGGTCGATTGTGAGAGTGGTTTTCATCGCCGGATAATTTTTCCCCTTCGTTTAATTATTTGTTTTCTTCTGGATCGCTGTTTGATTTTTTTGCCGCTGGTCATAGCGGAGGCGAGCGATTCCATATTGAGGCCGCCGCTGAAGAGTGCCTTCAGGCCGCCGAGCTTTCCGCCGGAGAGCGACTTCATCATATCGCGAGTGCGTTTGAAGGTCTTGACGATGCTTGCGACTTCGTTCGGCTGAACGCCGCTTCCTGAAGCGATGCGGCGGCGGCGCGAGGAATCTATGATGTCGGGGTCGCGACGCTCTTTTTTTGTCATCGAATGAATGATGCCTTCCATTTTGGCGAGTGAGTTTTCGTCGAGGTCGAGGTCGTCGAGTTTGTCGCCGACGCCGGGCAGCATTTTTAGCATGTCTTTCATACCGCCCATTTTTTTTACGGCCTGCATCTGTTTGAGGAAGTCGTCGAAATCGAAGCTGCCCTTAGCCATTTTCTGCTGCATTTTTTCGGCTTCTTCGGTTTGGAACTGGGCTTGTGCTTTTTCGACGAGGGAGACGACATCGCCCATACCGAGGATTCTGCCGGCCATGCGGTCGGGATGAAATTCTTCGAGCTTGTCGAGTTTTTCGCCGACGCCTATGAATTTTATCGGTTTTCCGGTGACGGCCTTGACGCTCAATGCTGCGCCGCCGCGGGCATCGCCGTCGAGTTTGGTGAGGATGACTCCATCAAGCTCGAGACGCTCGTTGAAGGCCTTTGCGGAATTGACGGCATCCTGGCCGGTCATCGCATCGCAGACAAGATAAATCTGGTGAGGGTTGACGGCCTTTGCGACATCCGAAATCTGGGTCATCATTTCTTCGTCGATGTGAAGTCGGCCGGCTGTGTCGAGGATGACAACATCATTATTATTTTCTTTTGCAAACCTGATTGAATTTTTTGCAACAGCGACGGGGTCTTTGCTTTCTTCGGCATAGACGGGAATGTTGGTTTGCTGGCCGAGGAGTTTTAATTGTTCGATGGCTGCGGGCCTTTGCAGGTCGTCGGCGACGAGCAGGGGCTTTTTGCCTTTGTCAACGATGTATTTGGCGAGTTTGGCAGCGGTGGTGGTTTTGCCGCAGCCCTGGAGGCCTGCGAGGAGGATGATGGTGGGGCCGGGCGAGACATAATAGATTTGAGTATCGACGGGGCCCATAAGTTTCGTCAATTGGTCGCTGACGATTTTTATCATAACCTGTCCGGGATGCAGGCTCTTTATGACTTCTGCGCCGAGAGCGGCTGCGGTGACATCCTTGCAGAACTGTTTGACGACGTGGTAGTTGACATCTGCTTCGAGGAGGGCCTTGCGGACGTCGTGCATAGCATCGGAGATGTTGGCCTCTGTGATACGGCCGCGTCCCGAAAGCGAGCGAAAAACTGCGTTCAATTTCGATGTTAATGCGTCAAACACTTTTTGTCCTGTTTTTTAAAATGTTCAGGCTTTTTAATAAGAAATTTTCTATAATCAAAGAGACGTAATTTTAAGGTAATTAGAGGAAATTTGCAAGGACAAATATGGAAACGAAGCTTAGAAGGTGCTTTTCAGGGGTTTTTGCGGCGGTTCTCTGGTTTTCGGCGTGCAACCTGATGGGGGCACAGGAAAATTACCAGTTCAGAGGGCCTGAAGGGCTGGCGTTCGACAGAGAGGACCATTTGTTTGTTGCGGACAGGGGAAATAATGTAATCATAGAATTCGATGAGAATTTACAAATGGTCAAAAAGATTGGCGCGGAGGGAAGCGAGCCGGGGCAATTTCGCGAGCCGACTGATGTTGCTTTCGATTCACAGAAAAGGATGATTGTTGCGGATTCAGGCAATAACCGGATTGAGGTGTTCGATAGGGAGGGCATCTTTTTACTTTGAGCAACAGAGAAGGGCAAAAGGATGCAGCAAGGATCGAGAAGGAAAAGAAGTGGGCGATTCAAAGAGAGCCGGCCAAAAGAATAGAGGATGTCACAATCAATGCAGTGTGGGAGAGGATTGACACGGGGCAATTGAATGAACCGGGCGGAGTGTGGCTGGATGTGAAGGCGAAAGAGCTTTGGGTCGCGAATGGCTGGAACTGCAGGAGCGAGCGGTTCGGATACGATTCTGCGACGGGCAGAATAAGCCGTAAAGAAAATGAGGCGATTGACGGAATAGTCTGGGGACCGTGGGTGTGCAGGAGCTGCGCGGGGACAAGCGACGGGAAGTATATGCATCTAAGCTCACCATTCGGCATAATACAGGTTTTCAACGACAGGACAAAATTAAATGCAAATTCGAAAATAGACAAAGAGATTACAGGCAGGGCCTTCGGTAATTTGAAAGATATAGGCGACATCGCGATTAATTCGAAGGGTCAAATTGCGGCTGCGGACACAGGCAATAACAGGATTGTGATTTTCGAAAAGGATTTCGAGATGCCTGCTCAGCCGTATGTTGAAAAAATCAATGAAGATGGTGCAGAAATTTCCTGGCAAACGAAAGAAAAATGCGAAACGGAAGTAATGATAAGAAAGGGTGACTTGCCCGAGAGGACGAGCGGGCAGGAAAATCCGTGGCAGCAGGTTGGTAGAGCAAAAACAATTTTCTTAGGAAAAGATAAGGTAACAAACCACAAAGCAATCCTTACAGGGCTGGAGCCCGGGACGAAATATTTTTATAAGGTAAGGATGCCGCAAGTGAGAATTTTGCCTGGGGCCGGATGGTCGAGGGAATATGCGTTTATTACACACGCCGGGAAGGGAAGATGCGTTTTTGTTCGGGCGACAGTGAAGATGCTTTTATTGCCGAACGTTATCGATGTTTCGACAGTGAGGAAGGACAGCAATTTTCCTGAGAATATGAGCGGCGGGGACATTAAGCGGTATTATATCGACCAGTTCGAGCAGGCGAGACTTTTTTACTGGGTCAATTCGAAGATGAAATATTTTATCGACCAGGATTTGTATATCGACAGGGTAATGTATCGAATGGGTGACATAAATGCAGGGCAGTTCAAGGATGAGGCCGAGAAAAAAAGATACGAGGCCCTGCCTCAATTGAATCCGGA
>JBFZBH010000315.1:0-2907 GCA_041308525.1 Phycisphaerae bacterium
ACTGTTCCCAATACAGGTATTCCATGAATGCTTATCCCCTGTTTGACGGTGTCATCATCCACGAAACCGACAACTTCATATTGTGTGACCTGCATTCGGTGAATCTCTCTGACGAGTGCTTCACCGGCATCACCCGCTCCGACGATTAGGAATTTCTTCAGCCTGCCGCTTTCAACCGTCCTGTATTCTTCGTAGTAAAGCCGGACGACCATTCGCAGGCCTCCAAGAAGAATTAGTGTCAGGAACCAGTCAGATATGAATACACCCTCGACTTCCGTGAGATTTTCGAAAAATGGATTATTCCGAAGCTGAGTGTTGAGCATCGAGAACCATGAGATTACGATTACAAGGGAGCTTGCCACGGATGCACCAACGATGCCCAGTAAATCGAGTATTCCGACATACCGCCACCACCCGCGGTATTGTTTGAAAAGCCCGAACACGACAAGCTTTACGGCAAGAACGAATACAAGAAGACGCGGATACTGCTCGACTACCCAGCTTGCGTCCCATTGCATATCGTTTTTGATAAGGAAAGAGATTAGAAGTGAAACTGCAAAAACAATTACATGGGCTAATATTATTAATGGCCTGCGACACTTAAGCATCAAACCCGGCGATGTGTCAATTATCAGTTTTTTTTCCGTTTTCTCTTGTATTCTTGTTTCAGCCATATTCTATTTTCGTCAATCCGTCCGTTTCACTGAACTCACAATTGGGCAACTTAGCTGTGTGTTTGGGCAGGCTGCCGGACACCTTTTTGGGCCGATTTCTTTTGAAGATTCGGCAATAAAAATTTTCTAACTACAGATTCCCAGCTCATATTTACTGCAAGATTATACCCGCTTCGAATCATATTATCAAGCTCGTTTTTATTTTCCGGCAGCCTTTCGATAATCTCCCGGGCCAGCTTTTCGCTGGTTTGATGTTCTATCTGCCTTCGCATAAAGCCGTCTGCATTGATTAACTCCTGGATATCGTCGATGCTGCCGTTAACCGATGTTGTGTAATCTGCAATGATGACGTTGGGTATCTTGTGAGGCTCACCCACTGCCTGAACAAAACCGGCGCATCCGCAAACGCTGCTTATAACGCATATTCCGCCGAATGTCAGCGGTTCAAGCTGAGATATCCCGAACGGTTCATAAACGCTCATTCCGAACTCAACATCGTTGCCTTTGCGAATGTCCATAAACTCCATATCCTCCGGCATTCTCGTGCCGCAACTTTGTTTGTCGAAACCGAACTGGTTGATGAAGATGACCTTGATGTTTCGGCTTTTTGCATTGAATGCCTGGATTACCGGGTAAAAATCCGCCTCGCCTCCGGAAAGGTCCGGCCAGCCTTCTCTGTGTGCAACAGGCCAGTTATATGACGATTCCATTTTCAGTATGTCACGGTTCGGACGTGCCGCTGTTTCGGTTGAAAGCAGAAACATCACACCGGTTTTATTTTGTGCTCGAAATTCCTTTTCTATACGTTCGAGTACCTGTAAATCCCGCCAAAGTCCTTTGCTTTTCACCATCCGTGTTACATGCGAGAAAATATAATCCGGTTTGAATCCGAGCAGGTTTTCGCAGTATTTTTGCAGTTTCCCCTTCGATTTAATTTTTTCCTCCGCGCTGATGGCATACGATGGTATCCCGTTGTAAACTATGTTTATGTCCGCGTTTTCGAACTCAGGTGCAAGAAACCTCATCTCGTCAGCTGTGTGATTGCCTACTGCAAATATATGGTGGCAGTGCCTTGATGCCTCTACCAGCGGATGTTTGAAATAACAGCTTTGGTCTCCGAACACCTCGTTGATATTAAGCTTGTTTTTCCTGCAGTATTTCATTACGTTGTAAAACATCGTGTCATGTCCCGGATGTGTTTCAACGATTTTGCGTATCGTTGCGACCTCGTGTGCATAAAATATTGTTTTGAAGTTCCATTCCGTCTCCATACCTGCCGCTAGCGCGGTCGGCATCCCCATAAACTCATGTGCTATGATGGTCGTTGACTGGTCTGCGGAACATAGAGTTTTAATCGCCGCAATCGCAGCCGGCGCAAGCCTTACATACTGTTCGTATTCCCAGATATGCTCGTATAAGTCACTGTGAATTCCAAAATGATGGAACATCCGTCTTTTGAATTCATTCACTATGTCCGGGTTTATGTGCCTTACGTCTATCAATAAGACTTCCGGTGAGCTTTGTGTGCCTGTTCGGCTGTCTGTGAATGTTCGCGTGCCGTAAAGAATCTGCGTATTGTAGATTTTTTCGATTCTTCTGAATGCCCCGCTGTATGGTGTATTGCAAATATTTTCTGCCGACCAGTAGAGAACTTCTGCGTGCTCGCCGAGCCGGCTTTGCGCCGATCCGTTATATGAAAACAATGGTCCTGTGATGATTGAGCGTTTGACTGCCTCCAGGTATGCTTTACACGTAAAAAGCCCTTCGAGCACGGCCCCTATGCCGCCGATTTTCTCCGTGGCCTCGTGAGTGACGTGAACAACTATCTTTTCATCTGCCATTGAAAGTTTCTCTCCGATTAGCAGCATAAATAGAATCTCTTTTCTTTAAAATTTTCTCTATATAAAGCTTAAGAAATAGTTTGGTGCTGACAAAGTTATATAATCACCCTGTTCCGGTTATTCCAAAGGTCCTGAAAAAAAGCAGGTTTACCCCCCAGCTTTTAGGTATATTTTCGGGCTATTTTGCTACATTATATACTTCAGCGTATTTTGCTCCGTAACGTCTTAATAATTCCTGAAAGCACTGCCGGCGGAATGTCTGCGAGCTCTGGCTCTGGAATTTCGCTCAGTGCGAGTCTGTCAATAATTTCAACCGCGTTTCTGCCGTAAGGGATTATCCGGTTCTCGAGAGCTTCGGCTTCGGCAAGTTTCCCTTCGCTTATGTATCTGAT
>JBFZBH010000316.1:0-2901 GCA_041308525.1 Phycisphaerae bacterium
GTGAATGCAGTAATCTGTTGTAACAACCTCAGGCACGGACTTGGTAAAGTCTGTCTCAAGATGCGGCATATTTGCATCTTTTCCATAAGCACATTTTTTCACATCGTCCAAAGCAAAATTATTTTTCAGCTTATTAATGCCGCCGATTGTCGCACAAGCGCCCAATGCTATAAGTATTTTTGCACGGCTGCGGATTAGCCAAAGCCTCTCTTCATCTTCGGGCCTTGTGATCGAGCCTTCGATAATTGCGATATCGTAATTATGACTTTGCTCGCTCATCGCCTCGCGCCATTCTACCATCTCGACGGCGCTGACTAAGTCAAGTATTTCTTCTTCAAGATTTACTATCTGAAGCTGGCAGCCTTCACAGCAGGCAAAGTCGAATATCGCTACTCTTGGTTTTTCTGTCATTATATGGCCTCCGGAACTTTAAGGACATTGCTATAGCGGAAAACAGGACCTTCGATGCACACATATTTGTCGTTCATCTGGCAGTGACCGCATTTGCCCACGCCGCACTTCATTTTTCGCTCGAGGTTCAGATATATGTTTTCCGGCTGCACATTTTCCTTTCTCAGCGACAGCAGCACGAATTTATACATCACAGGCGGCCCGCAAACGAAAACCATCGAATTCGCCAGGTCGCCGGCTATCTTCGGTATCAGAGTGGTAACAACGCCAACATTTCCTGACCAGCAGTCGTCGCCCTGGTCAACCGACTCCATAAAAACCATGTCGTCTCTTTTCTGCCAGCCGGAAAGTTCGGAATGTAAAAATCTTTGAGGGCGGCACTTTGTTCCCAAAAGAACTATCAGCTTGCCATAGTCATCGCGGTTATCAAGAACATAATTGATAAACGACCGCTGCGGAACAAGCCCGATGCCGCCGCATATGAATACCACGTTCTTGCCTTTGGCCTCCTCGACCGGATAGCATCCCTTGCCGAAAGGTCCCCTGATTCCAAGCTTGTCGCCCGTTCTCATATTGTGCAGTGCACCGGTGACATTTCCGATTTTTCGCACAATCAGCTCGAAACCATCCTTTTGTGTTGGCGACGATGAAATCGTAATCGGCGCCTCGCCTATGCCGGCAATCGAGACCTCGACAAACTGGCCGCACTGGAAATCCATCGGCCCATCGTCCAGCGAAAGATGCACATAAAGCTCGGTAGCATTCAGCATCCGGGCCTTGTTTATAGTCGCAGGCCGCGGCATAAAAATATCTTTTTTCGTATCACAGCATTCGCTCATTTTCATCTCCGTTATAATTTATTTTTTTTCAAACACCAAGGTCATCAACAAGTCTGTTATATATGTTCACGGGATTTGCAATGTCCGGCAGACACGCACCGACGCATCTTCCGCAGCCGACGCATGCGGTTTCGCATCCGATTTTTTCCGGAACATATTTACCTTTTCTGTAAAGCCTGTGACGGAAGCGGTCCGCACGATTTTTTCTGAACTCGTGTCCGCCTGCTACCAATGTGAAACCATCCAGGAGACATCCGTCCCAGTTTCTCATTCGCTGTCCCGATTTGAGGTCCCAGTTGAGGCAATCCTGCACATTAAAACAGTAGCACGTCGGACAAACGGTATTGCACGAACCGCAGCTAAAGCAAGTCTTTGCCTTTTCTTCCCACACTGCGTGTTTGTATGCCTTGTCCAGCAGCTTTGGAATATCTTTCAGGCTGCATTTCAGAATATGCTTATTCAGTGACTTTTGATTATTTTCCTGAACCTGCTGGCGCTGTTTTAAATCCTTTGCATCGGCATTTGCTGCGCCTTTGAGCTTCTTGAGCAGCGATTCTCCCTTTTCTGTTGCAGCTTCAGCTATGTAGTCATCGCCAATCTCTGTCAGCAGGATATCGAATCCATCCTTTACAGTGGCCGTCCCCATGCTTGAGGCAAAGACGTTTTTAGATGCAGCCACAACATCGCAGGCGATAATTGTCGCATTTTGTCTCCTTATCACATAATGCGTATCGCAGTAATTCTCGCTGAAAACCTTGTCGAGCTGGTTTATTGCAATCATATCGTAAGGGTGAACACCAATCAGGATAAACTTCCCCCTATCAATCTCTGACTGGCATTGGCCTTCGGAACCGAAAGTTAAAAGGGTCTCAGTTGTCGGCTGGAAGAACCTTTTAGGCGGCAGAAGTGTTACATCGTAATCCAGCCTCAAATCTTCCGCAGATTTCAGTGGTGCGAAATCGAACCTTTCGCCCTTCGCCTGGACGCCTATCACATTTTCGGTTTGTATCAGCTCATTGATAAAATTTACAAAATTTTTCCTGCTTGCTTTCTTTAAGCTCATTTTCGTTTCTCGAAAAAATTAACAGATAAATTGGTTCTTTTATAAGTCAAGGATTGCTATCAATCCGTTATCTTATATTTTATCGAACATATTTTCAATCAGTTTTTATTGCCGGCATATAAAAAGGCAATCGGGCCAAATCTGTCGCAATATTGACCGTTATGACCTTCACTTTCTTCGGGACCGTCAGCCTGCACGGCGCAAAATTCAAAATGCCTGTTATTCCCGATTCAACCAGGCCGTCTGTAATTTTTTGGCTGGCCTCTTTTGGGACAGTAATAATTCCGATTTTCACCTTACTTGTTTTTAACGTATTCAGGCACGATGCATCTTCAATAATAATGTTCCTGATTTTTTTACCAATTTTCTTGCTGTCATTGTCGAAAGCAGCTGCAATCTCAAAGCCGTACAACCCGAATCCGCTGTAAGTCAAAAGTGCCGTTCCGAGATTGCCCACTCCGACAAGTGCCGCCCTGTGGGGCATATCCAGCCTTAAAACTTTTTTCAGCTGCTTTATAAGCTTCTCTATATCATAACCGACCCCTCTTGTTCCGAAGGTGCCGAAGTACGAATAGTCCTTTCTTATCT
>JBFZBH010000317.1:0-2900 GCA_041308525.1 Phycisphaerae bacterium
GTGATGACTGATGGAGACTCCATAGATGTGACTGATTTACCGGTTCTTTGCCGCTTCTCAGCTCTTAGCAAAACAGGATTCACCCGAACTCTTGTCGAGGTGGAAAGCGAATACATCAGGAATGTTCTTGCGAGTGTAGGCGGCAACAAGACCCGTGCTGCAGAAATACTCGGCATAGATCGAAAGACTCTGCGTGAAAAAATTAAAGCAATAGAAGGTGCTTCATAAGCTTTCAGAACCGGGTAGTTTTTCCTCGGCGGAACAAATTTCCCCATCAGTTGCTTCTTTTCAAACAGTACAGCAGTCATTTTAAAAGCATCTTTCAGTAATTATAAATTTTTCTGAATTTAACGTTTTAGTCGATTTCAGCCAACTTTCCCGGCATTGTTTTTCCAAAATTACCCTGCAACTGTGAATATTTTTCCGCCTTTCATCATCTGGCACGATTGTTGCTCTCTTTTTTATGTGAAGACACGAAAGAAAGTAAGGAATGAGTTATGCTGAAAAAAAATATAGAAGCTCCAGGCCTATGCTCAAATTGTCGAAATGTTTCAAAGTGTACCCTCCGAAAAGACCACACAATACCTGAGTTATATTGTGAAGAATTCGAAATTGGCATAAGCCCTTCGGTCAAAGCTGCCCAAGTAAAAAGGATATCGCTGGCGACAGTTGATACCCGAGATATATCAGGTAAATTTATAGGGCTCTGCAGGAATTGCGATAATCGAAAAGCCTGCTCTTTTCCGAAACCTGAAGGCGGCATCTGGCACTGCGAGGAGTATAGGTAGAATGAAACAGCAGGTCATTTCACACTCAGACGTTATCCAACCGAAGGATAAGATAGATTCCAAAGATATTTTAAGAATCCTTGATAAAAACAGCTCCAGAAGAGGCGGACTTATTTCTATCCTCGAGGAGATCCAGTCTAAATATGGTTATCTTCCCGAAGCATCACTAAGAATAGTCAGCGAAAAAACAGGGCGTTCACTTGTTGATATTTATGGTGTTGCAACTTTTTATAAATATTTTAGTCTGCGGCCCAAAGGAAAGCACCTTGTCTGTGCATGCCTCGGCACAGCCTGCCACGTTCGAGGTGCCCCAAGAGTTGTTTCAGAACTGGAGCAGCAGCTCGGTATTCAAGCAGGTCAGACTACAGAAAATAATGAATTTACCCTGGAAACTTTAAATTGTTTAGGCGCCTGTGCTCTCGGACCAATAGTTGTTATAGACGGCCATTACTTTTCAAAGGTCAGAAAATCAAAAGTCAAACAGCTTCTCGACCAAGCACGCAAAGGTTTTAATAAATTAGACATAGGAAAAGATGAGAGAATATTCCCCATTGACGCAAGTTGCCCTCATTGCAACCACAGTTTCAAAGACGAAACCGTCGCTATCGATGGATACCCATCTTTGAAAATAAATGCTGTTGTGGATGGCAAACAGGGCCCCGTAAGATTATCTTGCTTGTATGGCAGTTACAATGTTTCTTCAGAGTTTGAAATCCCAGAGGGCACAATTGTCAAATTTTTCTGTCCGCATTGTAACTCGCAGATTCACAGTACTTCCGATTGTTCCGAATGTGGTGCACCTATGATACCAATGCTCGTTGACGGCGGCGGCTTAGTTCGGATTTGTTCGCGCCGCGGCTGTAAGAACCATATATTGGATTTGGTCTGATCTTTTAAGGCATTGAAATGCTGAAGTTATCATCTATAAGCGAATTCAAAAAATTGCAGGCAGCACTTGCTGAAACTGCAAAAGAAAATAAACCTTGCATCATTATCCCCGCAGGAACTTGCGGCCTTGCCAGCGGGGCCGGCGACCTAATACGTATAGCCAAGCATGAAATTCTGCAGAAAGGTCTTTCAAAAAAGCTGCGGCTTCGTATCACAGGCTGTCACGGTTTCTGCCAAATGGAGCCGTCGGTCCTAATTGAGCCTAAGCGGATATTTTATCCCCGCCTTAACATCGAAAAGATAAAACGCATCGTAGATTCAGCCGCAAGAGACGAAGTCCTTACCGATTTGCTTTACGTCAATTCAGAAACAGGCAAGGCGATAGAAAAACAGGACGACATTCCATTCTTCAATAAACAGACCCGCAGACTTCTTGCATGGAACGAGAAAGTGGATCCCATACGCATTTTTGACTACATTCAAAACGGCGGATATTCTGCTCTGGAGAAGGTATTAACAGCTGGCGAGCCTGCGTGGGTAGTGCAAGAGGTTATACATTCGGGACTGCGAGGACGTGGCGGCGGCGGTTTCCCAACGGGACGCAAGTGGGAATTGCTTGCAAAGCAACCTGCCAATCGCGGCAAATTCATAGTTTGCAATGCTGATGAGGGTGACCCCGGCGCATATATGGACCGAAGCGTCCTCGAAGGAAATCCACACAGTATTATCGAAGGAATGATAATCGGAGCTTTCGGAACCGGCGCAACCGAAGGCATAGTTTATGTTCGTCATGAATACCCTTATGCAATCAAGCATTTGAATATTGCTCTGCAACAAGCACATGAACTTGGCCTTTTAGGCGAAAATATTCTCGGCACCGCCTTTTCATTCGATATAAAGGTCGTCAAAGGCGCCGGAGCTTTCGTGTGCGGCGAGGAAACAGCCCTTATACGGTCTATCGAGGGGAAAATGGGCGAGCCGCGTCAGCGCCCGCCGTTTCCTGTGCAAAAAGGCATTGAAGGTAAGCCGACTGCAATCAACAACGTCGAAACATGGGCGAACATTCCTCTAATTTTCAGGTCAGGAGCCGAAGAATTTGCAAGTATCGGGACTAAAAATAATTCAGGCACTAAAATATTCAGCCTGGTTGGAAAAATCAAAAACACCGGCCTCGTGGAAGTTCCGATGGGAATCAGCATCAAAGATATCATCTACAATATCGGA
>JBFZBH010000318.1:0-2896 GCA_041308525.1 Phycisphaerae bacterium
GGAAAATCCGCTGCCGTTTGGCCAGTGCAGCAAGGAAGTGCGGAAGTGCTTTCGCGAGGTAGGGAAAGAGAATTGCAGATACTACGAAGCTGGCGACTATTGGTGTAATAATGTCAGGGGTGAAGAATTTTACCCCGATGTTATTTACCAAATCAAGCCTGACTACCAGCCGCCGGAAGAGCAGGTCGAGCGGTGCGAGGTGGAAATTGAGGATAGCGAAATCTTCTTTGCTCGCGCAGGCAGAAATCATTGCCTCGATATAGCTATTCGCGATGCTAATCTTATTGGCTTTGAATACGAGGACGGCACAATCTTAGGCAATCCTCGATGGTATATTAGCAAAGATAAACCCGCTCTAACCCCGAAATATGTTCTTTTTAAGAAGGAGAAATAAAAATGTTAGCACAACTACTTCAAAATCCTGAATCTGAAATGGTCATCACCGCCGTCGTTGGCTCTATCGGGCCTGTCCAGCAGAGCAAAAACGGCAAGAACTACCAAGTCGTCCGCTTGCAGGACGGCGCAAGCGTGGCCGATGTGAAAATCTTTCAAGGCAACGGTCAACCCCTTCAGCCGTCAATGGCAGGGCAGACCTTGACCTTCAAACTGGCAAATAAGCCCTATCGAGGCCAAGCGTCTATCGCAGGCTACTGGCAGGCCAGCGCAAAGACCCTTCAACAGCCTGTCCAGCAGGCGTTACAGAACCTTGCACCGCTGACACAGCCACAGGGCCAGCCAAACGGCAGGGAGAATGGGACTATCGAAAGGCAATGTGCCTATAAGAGTGCGCCAGATTCAGTCAAAGAGGCTATATTTGCAAACAGATACCCCTATGATGTTTTCGATGAATTGTCAAAATATTTTCAAACAGGAATAAAGCCAGACGGCGAACCAGAACCGCCAATTTAACAAGTTAATATAAAAGGTGAAGAATGGAATCTTTTGAGGTCGCGGAGCAGATACGGCTCTGTCAAAGGAAGTTACTTGAAGCTCTCGGAGAGCTTGACAAGGAAGTGAAGTCTAAAAGACACAGCAGGGCGATGGGTATTTATGAACAACTTCAGGGACAAGTTGCCCGAACGCTGTTGGAACACAAAATGCCCACTACGATTATTAGGCAAATCAGTAAAGAATCAACTTCTGTTCAACTTGAAGATTTAACACAGGTCGAGGACGAACAAAGCCTCATAAGGTCAAAGATAGAGGTCTATAAGGCCGTCCTGAACGGCTGGCAAAGCATAAACCGCTATCTGTCAGAAATACCGGAGAACCAATAAATGAAAACAGACAAAAATAAATATCAAGACCCCCGTTGGCAGAAATTAAGACTTCAAATTCTCGATAGAGACCATTGGGGATGTCAAAGTTGCGGCGAAGAAGAAAAGCCCTTGCACGTTCACCATAAATATTATGTTGCTGGAAAACCTCTGTGGGAATCTCCGCCTGAATCATTGATAACACTTTGCGCTGACTGCCACGAAAAAGAGGCAGAAAAACTATTAAAGGCAATGGAACATTTAACGTCCGCAGCAAGAAAAAACTTCTTAAGTTTCGACATTGAGGTTATTGCTTCTGGTTTAGACACATTAACTTTAAGACATTTACCAGAAGTAGTCGCTTCTGCCTATCGGTGGGCATTAACCGACCCAGACATTCAATTAAAACTTATTGATATGTATTTTAAGTATTTACATAAGAAACACAAAAAAGATGGCAAGAATAAGATACCTAAAACCTGATTTCTTCCGAGATGATGACCTTGCAACCCTGCCCTTTGAGGTTCGGCTTTTCTACGCCGGTCTATGGTGCTCTGCTGATAAGGCGGGCAGACTCGAAGACAGACCTGTCAGACTGAAGGCTGATATATTCCCTTATGATAAGGTCGATGTCGAAAAGTGCCTTAACCTTTTAGGGCAGCCCAAGAGGTCAAGCGGAGAGCCGTATATCCAGAGGTATGCAGCGGACGGTCAAAAATACATTCAGGTAGTCAAATGGGATAAGCACCAAAGACCACACAACACCGAAAAAGAATCTGAAATTCCGCAACCGCCACCTATGGAGAAGGGAATGGGGATGGAGAAGGGGATGGAGAACCTTACCGGTGCGAGTAAGGAGTTAAGTAACGGTTCTTTAACCGTTAAACAACCGTTAAATAACGAAAACCGCAATAAAACATCAAAGAATGAGGATTTTGAAACATTTTGGAGAGCTTACCCGAAGAAAAGAGACAAGGGTGAGGCGGAGTTGATTTTCCGCAAATTAAACCCCTCGAAGGAACTTTTAGCGCAAATGCTTACCGCAATCGAGGCGCAAAAGCAGTCTATCGACTGGATTAAAGAGGGCGGACAATATATTCCGTATCCGTCCCGCTGGCTGAAAAGGCAGAAATGGACTGACCAAATTGAAGTTAGGCCCGCCAAGCAGCCCGCCCCCGCCTGCTTCATAGACCATAGGCCCTCCGTTCAATGCGTGGACGGCCTGTGCCTGTGCGTTGAGTGCTTTGCGGGCTGGCAGGCAATGGGTAAGCAGTTTTTGTGGGGCAGTATGTCAAAGGCTGAAATTGAAAAGATTGTTGAGCAAGGAAAGGCCAAAAGATGATACCAGCCCCAAACCAGTTTGTCCGAGTCATTGCCCTCGCCGCCAACGGCTGCTGCGAGCACGAGCATCCTGCCAGCCCTGTAATCTCGTGGGGCTTATGGCGGAAGAAGAGGTCGGCAAGCTGTGTCGTTGAGTACATAGAAACTAAGGATTGGGAATTCGATATTAAGAAGTTTAGATTAGAAGGGAATGAAAATGAAAAAGAATTAGTTTAGATGTTGGGATGAAGATAACGTAGTAATGAATTATTCAGACAAGGAAGACGACGATTGTATTTTTGCCTTCGAGAAGGGCGAAG
>JBFZBH010000319.1:0-2893 GCA_041308525.1 Phycisphaerae bacterium
TTGTTCGTGACCTTATAGAGACGGCACAAGGCAATTTCTATTCCCTGATGTTCCGGCGGATAATTAAATTTTCCATTATCAGCATTAAACAGTTCGCAAATGTGGTCGGCAAGTTTAATGGATGAATCGAGAAGTTCCCTGCGGCCCGTCGTCTCGTAATGTGCGGCACCGGCTTCCAGCAGATGTCCCATAGAATATAATTCATGACGCTGCGGATTGGCAAAGGGGGCGTCCTCTTTTGTCAGTGTTATAAAAGGATGGATATAGCCGTTCGGCTGCTGCGCAGCGATGATTTTCGAGATAATATCATTAAGAATTGATTGCAGTTGTTCATCCGTGTTTGTCTTAAGAGTATAACAGATGCCTTCGACAATCTTATAGACATCTGAATCGTTAAAGTGAAAACCTTCATAGCTGCCTTCCTGAAGCCCGCCTGCCTTTGCGAAATTCGAGATTCGCCCTGTTTCATCACACATTTTCAGGCAGTGCGGAATTGTCACTGTGCGGCTTGTCATCAGCCTCGGTGCCCAGAAATTATCATCTGGCTTTACCCGCTCAAACGGAACCGCTCGGACAGAATAACCCGGCTGCTTTTTGGAGCATGCCGCAGAAGAAATTGCAATAAAAGTTAATAATAAAAAAAACCGGAATTTAAGAAGCATTTTGTTTTTCTCCGTTTTGTTACAGAATCAATAACACTTTTCTTTTTGTTGTTATGATGCAAAAAATTTTCAATACACAATCCGTCTTGACTGGCAAGCAGGATAAATCTTCTGTCAGCTCCAAATAATTACTTTCCCTTTTCCGTCATCCAGAACGGAGCCGTAGCAAACCAGCCGATTGTGCCGATAAGAAGCCATATCTTGGCGTTTTGAAAATTAATTTTATCGAAGAAATACATCAGGGCTGTGATGACTAATACTATTATTGATAGGATTGATGAGGCAACGAATAATCTGTAATGTTTACAAACAAATGCAAGCGCCCTTTCCCTGTTCTGTCCTATTTTGCTAAGGATGATGTATAGAAAAGCTGCAATAAACCACCCCGGCAAGGCGAGGAAGAAGACCTCGACCTTAAAAACAATATTCAGAAATAAACAGGCCGCCAGTGAGACGAGCCATGCCAGCAGCGGGGGAGCATAAAAAGACAATCCTGCCTTCTCGGCATAGAATTCAGACATTCCCAGCCGCTTCAAAAGGTAGAAGTCAATAAAAATTACAGCTCCCATCGGCATAAGAATCAAACCGTAAAGCGCGGCGACGGTGAGGAAATCGTTGCACAGCGCCGGGAAGATTGCGAGGAATGTAGCAACAAGGCCGGCAATTAATGTAACTCTGAAACGTGACCATTTCGGACGCAAACTCTGGAATGCAAGGCCCGCCCTGTAAATAACCGGATTTGCTGTTGTCCAGCCCGAAAACAGGACCAGAAGTATTCCAGCTATTCCGCCGATATCATAAGCCATTGGTCCTGGTGATATACCTGTATTTTTGGGATTGGTCGTAATCTGTGCAGCATAAAAAAGACCGCAGGCAATCCATGCCACATAATGACCAAGATACATCCCTGTTGTTGATGCAAATCCGTAAGTATATTTTTTTGCATAACGAAAGAGCGTCAGGTCTCCCATCCCCAGATGCCACGCAATGTTGCCGAACCACGAAAAGAAAATTACATGCCATATAGTGAATTTTGTGTGGCCTGCTGCAGGCTCTCCTCCTTTCCAAATTACATTTTGTGCTTTGTCCCAGAAATCGGCAGGGGAGTGAATTCCAAGACCCGGCATTGCTGCTATCCCTAATAAGATAAACATTAATATCATCCAGGGAGCGGAAACTTCTGCAAAACGAGCAATGGCATCGTAGCCTTTTGCTGCAATATATGAAATAACTGCTCCGACAGCAAAGACTATGACTACAAGACCAAATGTATTTGGTAATTTATCTTCCAGTGTTGGCATCTGAATCTTGAAAGGAACACAAACAGCTGTAGCAGAGACGTAAATCATCGCAGCCCCGATAAAACACCATAACGTGCCGTTTGCAAGATTATAGATATCCACCAGTCTCGCTCCCCCGATTTTTTCAATTTGATAGTAAAGAGTCAGTCGTTTTTTCACGGCTATTGGTGCAGTGACAAATGTCCAGCTTAGCACGGCGAGTGTGTTTCCGATAAGCAGCCCGACAAATACATCGAAGGCTGTGCAGCCGCTGGCAATAAACAGCGAACCGATTAGAAGTTCGGTGGCTGCAACGTGCTCGCTCGAGAAGATGGCAAGAAAGGTTTTGAATGGTTTTGTTTTATCTTCCGGGACAGGTATGCGCTCATACTCGATTATTTCGGGGCGCTCCTTGCGATTTTCCTCGGGCATTGTAAACTCCTTTTTAGCTGTTTATATGAATTTCGACCATTTTTGTATTTTTTTCAGCAAATCTTTTGCCTGGTCTTCAGAATCTGCATTTGTGCACAGAAACAGTCCCGATGCAGAAAGCTCTGAAAGGATTGGTTCTATCTCCTCGATTTTCACCAGCAGGTAAAGTTTTTTCCCAGCTGCCTGAATTTTTTTATACTGCGGAATATACTGCGGTGAGAATGTCGGCGGACATCCGACCCCTGGTGTCCATTCGATATTGTCGATTTCCTCTATCTGCAGCAGTGTA
This sequence comes from Phycisphaerae bacterium, assembly GCA_041308525.1. GTDB lineage: Bacteria > Planctomycetota > Phycisphaerae > Sedimentisphaerales > Anaerobacaceae > Fen-1359. Next base: position 2,664 of record JBFZBH010000319.1, read on the forward strand.
TCGAGATGTGCCTTTATGGCCTGCGGGCCGTCAAGATGATACGTGGCGTATTCGCACCACGCTGATTCCTGTTTTATTTCCGGGACGAAAAACTCCTTGAACATCGAAGGTGACAGCATTGTCGAAAAATCGCATGCTACCTGGTCGTGCCTGCCCGGTGCCCACAGGCTCATCCATGGCAGGACATCCCCATCATCATTGATACGGTTAGTTAATTGGAACATTTCCTC
>JBFZBH010000320.1:0-2879 GCA_041308525.1 Phycisphaerae bacterium
CAGCAGTTCGATTACGCCCTCGGTTTTGCAAAACAGCCGCTTCCTAAAGGGCCTAATATTGCGGTCATTACAAATGCAGGCGGCCCGGGCATTATGGCGGCTGATGCTATCGAAAGACAGGGGTTGGGTTTTGTGCAGCCGTCCGATGATACGATAAAAAAGCTGATGGCTGTCCTGCCTGAGGCGGCAAATGTATATAACCCGATAGATGTTTTGGGAGATGCGCTTGCCGACAGGTATGAGACGGTCCTCGATATTGTTTTGGATGACCCCAATGTAGATATTATTATTGTCCTGCTGACGCCTCAGGCAATGACTCAGCCGGCGGCTACTGCTGAGGCAATTGTCAAGGTTGCGCACAAGAAAAAACAAAAACCCGTTCTTGCGTGCTTTATCGGCGCAGGCAAAGTAGAGGAGGGAATAGAAATTCTGCGTAAAGGTGATATTCCGGTTTACTTATCTCCTGAACATGCCGTTGCGACTGCGAAGGTTATGATTGATTATGTGAGGTGGAAAGGCAGGCCCAAAAGAGTCATCAAGCTCTTTGCGGTCAACCGCAGAAAAGTTGAAAATATTATCGACAGATACATAAGGCAGGGACGTTACGAAGTCGGCGAGACAGATTCCAAAGAAGTCCTTGAGGCTTACGGATTTGTGACGCCTAAAGGAGCGATAGCGACAAACCCGGAACAGGCTGCAAATATTGCCCAGCAAATCGGGTATCCTGTGGTTCTAAAGATATGGTCGCCGGACATTCTTCATAAATCGGACGTAGGAGGAGTCAAGCTGGGACTCACAAATGAACAGGCAGTCAGAGACGCATTCGATTTGATGATGTACCGAATTCCCAAAAAGATGCCCGAAGCCAATATTATGGGTGTCCTTGTCCAGCAGATGTGCAAGGGCGGCAAGGAGGTCATCCTTGGAATGAAAAGAGACAGGGTATTCGGGCCGCTGATGATGTTCGGTATGGGCGGCATTATGGTTGAGGTGCTCCAGGACGTTGCGTTTTACCTGGCACCGCTGACCGAGGATGAGGCACGGCAGATGCTGATTAACACAAGGACATATAAAATGCTCAAGGGCGTCCGAGGCCAGGAGGGCGTTGATATCGATGCGATTGCAGAGGGCCTCCAGAGGCTTTCACAATTAGTTACTGAGTTTCCTCAGATAGAGGAACTTGATATAAATCCGTATATGGTGGGGCTTGAAGGAACCGTTGCAATAGCAGTAGATGCGAGGATGATTTTGGGGAAGAATAAATAAATGAAAAAGGAACAGATGCAGGATTTTGACTGGAAGGAAAAGTACAGGGACAAGATAACAACCGCTGCAGGTGCGATGAAGCTTGTCAAATCGGGATACAGCATCTTCATAGGGACCGGCTGTGCCCAGCCCCAGCATCTTGTAAACGCACTTGTCGAATATTCGAGCGGTATTTCGGATGCACATATCATACATCTTCTGACGATGGGGACGGCACCTTATGCAAATGACAAGTTCAGAGAAAAATTCAAGATGAACACATTTTTCATCGGCGAAAACGTTCGAGATGCGTTCTCCCGCGGAATCGGCGATTATACACCGATATTTTTGTCCGAAATTCCTCACCAGTTCGAGACCGGCCGCATCCCGATTGATGTCGCACTGATTAGCATAACCCCGCCGGACAGCAACGGGCTTTGCAGCCTCGGTGTTTCGGTTGATATAGTCAAGTCTGCCGCATCTAATGCAAAATTTATTATTGCGCAGGTAAATAACAATATGCCCCGCACCTTCGGTGATAGTTTCTTACATATTAACGATATAGATGCGATTGTTCCTTTTGACGAGCCGATTATAGAAGTGCCTCAGCAGCAGCCGGATGATGTGCTCCGGCGAATTGGCCAGAATGTGGCGCGGCTTGTCGAAGACGGCAGCACTATCGAGTGCGGAATTGGCAGAATTCCGCAGGCGCTTGCCGAATTTTTGAAGGACAAGGAAGACCTCGGCGTGCACACTGAGATGTTCGGCGACTGGATAATTGAGCTTGTCGAAGGCGGCATCATAAACAGCTCGAAAAAGACGCTTAATCGCGGTAAAGTCACTGCAAGCTTCTGCATGGGAACAAAGAGACTTTATGATTACATCGATAACAATCCGATGTTCGAATTTTACCCAACCGAATATGTCAATGACCCATATGTCATAGGCCAGCACGAGAAAATGGTTGCAATAAACGTAGGTCTCGAAATCGATCTTACAGGGCAGGTCTGTTCGGATTCGCTTGGATTTCAATTCTACAGCGGAATCGGAGGCCAGGTCGATTTTATAAGAGGTGCTGCACGCAGCAGGGGAGGCAAGGCAATTATCGCAATGCCATCAACTGCAAAAGAAGAAAAGGTAAGCAGGATAGTTTCTCAGCTTACTGAAGGTGCCGGTGTTGTTACGACGCGAGGCGATGTTCATTATGTCGTTACAGAATATGGAATTGCATATCTGCATGGCAAGAGCATAAGAGAAAGGGCACTTTCGCTTATTAATATAGCGCACCCGAAGTTCAGGCCCTCGCTTATCGAGGCCGCAAAAGCAAGAAAGTATATTTACCCTGACCAGATTGTTCTTGATCCTGAAAAAGTAAGGTATCCCGAGGAATTGGAAAGCTACGAGACCCTTAATGACGGCACGGAAATATTCTTTCGCCCCGTCAAACCGACAGATGAACATTCACTTTCGGAAATGCTTTATTCATTAAGCCCGGCATCCGTTCGAACAAGATATATGATACAGACAATGACATTCCCGCACAAAGATGTTCAGCGGTTGACTAATATTGATTATTATCAAAATCTTTCCATTGTGGGAACTGTCCCGGGCATCAGCAGAGAGGAGATTGTCGG
>JBFZBH010000321.1:0-2877 GCA_041308525.1 Phycisphaerae bacterium
CACTTTGCGCGAAATTTCAAATCAGCCAGACCCAGTATTGCAAATGGCGTGACCAGCTACTGGTCAACAGTTCGCGGATAAAACCAACAAAATATTTACAGAAAATATTATAAATGCGACCGTTGATTAACGAATTCTAAACAAAAAAGGCCTTGCAGGAAACTGCGAGGCCTTTAGTGTTTTGGCATTATCACTTGAACTCTATGCAGGAACCACGTTTGTCGCGCACGGCCCTTTTTTGCCCTGTCCGATATCGAACTGGACCTTCTGGCCTTCGGACAGCGTGGCAAATCCCTTCATCTTAATTTCTGAATGATGAACGAACAGATCATCGCCGCCGTCATCCGGCTTGATAAACCCAAAACCCTTTTTCTCATTGAACCATTTTACTGTACCGGTACTCACTACTGTACTCCTTCGGCCCGTTTCCAGGCCGTCAACTAAACTCGTGTCCCTCAAACTAATTACAGGAATATCCCTGAGAGACAATACAAATATTCCCAACTGGCCGGTATTATACCCGAAATCGGCTCTATTGTAAATCAAAAATCCTGAAAAAAACAGCAATGTCACCGGCTTTTTCAAATTGGCCGCCGGCCTTTAACATCTTGCCAATAAACAAGATGTGTACATCAACCACACAAAAAACTCTAAAACATCGCCATTTTTCTCTACCGGCGTTCGTATCTCGGTTAAAATGTATCCATGAACCAGGCAGGCTGTTGTTAAAGACTAAACAAGAACGATTCTTCTATGACAAAATATACAGATAAGGCAAAATTCCTTAAAGCTCTTCAGCTTATTTTCTTTTTTGTTGCTTTATCTTTTCCCCTCCAAGCCGTCGAGCCTCAGGAAAATTTCATAATCGTTTGCAGGGGCCATTTGCAAAAACAAAATTTACTCAAGCGCAAAACGTTCAGAGCAAAACGCAGTTTTAATATTATTCCAGCTGTAGCTGCGCAGCTCGATGCCAGCCAAATACAGCAACTAACGAAAGACCCTGATGTCGAATATATCGAGCCGGACTACAAAGTTTTCGCATTGGGAAGCATCAATATAATTCCCGATTCATCAAATGAAAATATTCTCGCTTCTTCCCAAACCATTCCATTCGGAATCAATTTGATACATGTCCCGGCAGTATGGCCCAAAACCAAAGGTGCAAATGTAAGAGTAGCTGTCCTTGATACCGGTATAAGTATGTATCATCCCGACAGAGGTAACGTGGTCGATACGAACAGCTTTGTTGCGGGAGAGACAGTGGAAGATTTTGACGGTCACGGCACGCACGTTTCCGGAACTATTGCAGCAGCAGATAATACCATTGGAGTAATCGGCATTGCGCCGCAAGCCGATTTATTGATTGGCAAAGTATTGGACAACACAGGCTTCGGCGATACAAGTGCCGTGATTTCCGGAATCGAATGGGCGGTCAGTAATAACGCCAAAGTAATCAGTATGAGTCTCGGCAGCTATGATTATTCAGCGGCACTGGAAACTGCCTGCAACAACGCATTCGCAAGCGGCGCACTGCTTGTCGCAGCAGCAGGAAACGACAACTCAAACGCCCCATTATATCCGGCTGCGCACAATTCAGTAATATCAGTAATGGCGGTGGACTCGTTAAAAAACAAAGCGAGCTTTTCAAACTACGGTCCGACGGTAGATATTGCAGCACCGGGTGTTGGTGTTTATTCGACCTACGCTCCGATTGACTCATCAAACTCCACAGGTGCAACTGCAAATGCTGTATGGAACAGCACGAGCCATACTGCAAATCCGCTAATCGGCTCATCAGTCGGGACCGCAAGCGGGACAATCTGCAATTGCGGCCTTGCGACGGGTACAGATGTGAACGATACTTGCCCAAACAGCGTGGCGGGTAATATCGCACATATCCGCAGAGGTATTATCACATTTGCCGAGAAAGTTGCACACGCACGGGCAAAAGGCGCGATAGGAGTAATTATATCAAACAATGTGGACGGAAATTTCAACGGAACACTTGCCGACGGAAGCCCTCTTATTGTTGCATCCATAACAAAGATCGATGGCGATGAACTGCAGTTGCTTGCACAGTCGGGCATAACGGGGACTGCTTCAGTCAATGGGACTCTGTATCAGTATGAAAGCGGTACCTCGATGGCCTGCCCGCATGTCGCAGGCACAGCCGCCCTTATTTTTGCTGCTGGTGACATTATGACTCCTTCGGAGGTTCGCGACATTCTATTCGCTTCCGCTGAAGACCTCGGCATGACAGGAAGGGATGATACGTTCGGTTACGGCCTGGTTGATGCAAATGCCGCAATAGACCTGATTGTGCCAAAGACCTGTAAAGCTGTCTGGACTCTCGGCTATGGATTAAGCGGAGATTTAGACCATAATTGTTTTGTGAACTGGGCAGACCTGCAATTGCTTGCTGCACAATGGCTGAAAACTGCCTGCAATGCTTCCAACAACTGGTGTCTGGGCAGTGATTTTAACCATAGCGGCCAATCGGATTTCCTTGATTTCGCAAAATTGGCCGTTCAGTGGTTAATTTGCAACGACCCTCAGACTATAAACTGCAATTAGAATTAATCCCACAATTCTCCTTCTGTGGAAATTGAGGTTTTTCCGAATGCTTTACCTCCAATTTTTATCTTTCTTTTATCGGCGCAGAAGCCCCAGCTTTTTTACTTCTTCACAATCTCCTGTCATCTCCCAGCGTATCAGAGAAAGCGGTGCCATACCGCCGCTTAAGAACTCTTCCATGAAGCGCTGAATAGTAAAATCATCTCCGAGCTGCATAGCACGCTGAGCTAAAAGTTTTTCCATGTCCACTGCCCCGACAAGATAACCCATACCGTATCCGGGCTGCCGGATATAAAGCTCGAG
>JBFZBH010000322.1:0-2830 GCA_041308525.1 Phycisphaerae bacterium
AAACCTCCTGTTTATAAAGCGCCTGTTTTACGTCGTTTAGTTTGTGCGGCTGAATGTAAGCAAAAATCAGTTTCATATATTTTTCTCCATCAGGAAAATTTTTATAATTGCAGCATCACTCCGTCGTAAAAATCTGGAAGCCCGCGTAAGCTTCGTTGCCGTGTTCGCCAATGTCCAGGCCGCGAAGCTCTTCTTCCCGCGAGACCCTCATTCCGAGAAAAACTCTTATAATTGCCCACGTCAACAGTGAAATACCGAAGACAAATACACCAACAGAGAACACAGCAGCCATTTGAGCCTTTAAGAGCGCTAAGCCGCCCCCGAAAAACAGCCCGTTGCCGGTCGCTGTTCCCGTAAGTTTGTCCTGTGAAAAAAGCCCCACGCAAATAGTTCCAAAGACCCCATTGACAAGATGCACCGACAGGGCACCGACCGGGTCATCGAGACGGAGACGGTCGAACATCATCACCGCCAGAACTACAAGAATACCTGATATCAGGCCTATTATTATTGAGCTGGTGACACTGACGAAGGCACAAGATGCCGTAATCGCCACCAGACCTGCAAGACAGCCGTTTAATGTCATACCCAAATCCGGCTTGCCGATTAAAAGCCATGAAGTTAATGTCGCACTCATAATCGCCATCGCAGCCGCTGTGTTTGTCGTTACCGCGACATGACTGATTGCGATCGGATCTGCCGACATTGTCGAACCGGGGTTAAATCCGAACCATCCAAACCAGAGCACAAATGTTCCGATAGTTGCTAAAGACATATTGTGGCCGGGAATCGCTTTGATTTGTCCGTTGCTGTATTTGCCGATGCGAGGGCCAAGTAAAATCACTCCTGCCAGAGCTGCCCATCCGCCAACACTATGAACGACAGTCGAGCCTGCGAAATCGAACATACCCATCTTTGCAAGCCATCCGCCGCCCCATACCCAGTGCCCTATTATCGGATAAATCAGCATAGCCATTACAAACGAGAACAGGATAAACGATGTATATTTTATTCGCTCGGCTACAGCACCTGAAACGATTGTGGCCGCTGTGCCGCAGAAGACTAATTGGAAAAAGAATTTTGCCCAGAATGGAACTCCCGTCCACGATATGGCCGTGTAAACGCCCTGGTACGCCTCGCCCGTTGCTGGTGAATTATCCGTACCGCCTGCGAATAATAATCCCTTAAGACCAATAAATCCATTGCCGTCGCCGAACATCAGCCCCCATCCGAGGGCGAGAAACCCCAGTGACGAAACTGCAAATACTATGAAGTTCTTCGACAATATATTGACACAGTTCTTTGCCCGTGCGAAGCCCGATTCGACCGCTGCAAAACCGAGGTTCATAAAGAAAATCATCTTGGCTGTAATCAATACCCAGATTGTGTCAACAATTACTTTACTGTCCATCTTTCATATCTCCTTAAAATTCCTAAAACAATCTTGTCAAACCGAGACCAAACCAGACATTGTCGCTTTTCGCAGTATTTTTTCGCACTTCTTCACTGAGCATAGCTGAATAGCTTATTGATGGCCTCAGCGTCCAGGAATCCAAAACTATAGGAAGGGCAAGCGAAACAGTCACATCGTTAAATTTATCATCTGAAGCAAGAGAATAGCCCCTGTTAAAAGATGATGAGCCATACCCGACTGAAGCACCTGCAGACAAACCGCAATAACATTTGTCAGTTAACATATAAATTTTATCGATGCTCTGTCCTATGCCGAACTGATAGTAACTTCCATCTATTTCATCCACATCACGATACCACCTGACATATGGTGTCAGAGGCAAATCGAAACTCAGACCTCCATAAACTTCAGTTGTTGGCCTCGCTGAGGTGTTCGGAAACTGATAATGAATCGTCCCAATTGAAAAGTTTACGCCGTTCATATCAGGCAGCGAAGCTGTATAATCCAGGACAAAATTCAATTCTATAAATTCCATGCGATGCTTATTTTGTCCTGTTAAGTCCATGTTGCCCCAAAATGATCCTGTCAAACCATCTCTATATAAAGAAACAGTAGGTTGAAAGACACTTCGGTCGCTTACGTTTTGTCCCCGCCAGATGTATTTTGTTAGATATTCTGCAGTTGCCTTAAATTCAAGTTCATCTGCATTGGCCGCCGGACTAAAGCTTGCCGCTAGCAGGCTTAAACCAATAATTTTTAAGCTTCTCTTTATCATTTTTCCTTTTTCACCTGTAAATTTCATAATTATAAAATTCTCTAATAATATGCAATCGCCGTGCCAGTTATAAAATTTCTAACAAAAATTTTATAAGTCATTTGTATATAAGGGCTTATAAAATTGATATACGACTAATTACTAATCCTCTATGTTACATATTTGTAATTAGTAAATATTAAAATTACATATTTGTAACATATATTGAGTTTGAAGAACATTTTCGCCAGAAAAAGTTGAATAAAAACAATACAAACAAATATTTTTATAACTACTTGTTATATAAGCGGTTAAAAGTGTTTGATAATGTTATTTTTATTTGATTATTATTTTCTTATTTACCCGGACAGCACAAATATGCTACAAATATGTAATATGCAAATAATAAGTATGGAGCTTTTTTATGGCAAGAATTGACTTAAAACCTAATGAAAACGTTATGAAAAACAAACGCTATGTCCATGAGCTTGAGACCCTGTATAAAATCAGTCAGACATTAGCTGCCGGAACAAGACAGAAAGAAGCACTTGCAGAAGTGATCTGGGATCTCAGGGAAGAGGGTAAATGCTGGGCAACCTATGAAGTGAAACAAAGCTGCTTCCATGTTGTCTCCAGATAGTCGGGAAAGGTTGTTGTTTATT
>JBFZBH010000323.1:0-3150 GCA_041308525.1 Phycisphaerae bacterium
TTTTCCGAAGGACTGCTGTTGCGACCTGCGCTGCGACAACTGAATCGGACTGTGTATCGGCAATCTGAACAATCTCGATATCTTTGTAATGTGCAAGGGCATCCTTATATCCCCTGATTCGCTCTTCGAGATTTGATTGCCCGACCTTTGTCATCAGGGCGACCTTTCCTTTGGAGCCAATCAATTCTGCAAGCTTTTGCCCTCCCTTGAAACCTGCCTGATAATTGCCAGTGCCTACGAATGCAATGCGTTTTGAGGTTGGCAGGTCGGCATCGACGGTGACGACCGGAATGCTGCTGTCAACCGCCTTATCAATAATAGGAACAAGTGCTGGCTCGAAGCCGACTACAACTATTCCTTTGATATTCTTTTTTGCCATACTTTGCTCGAAGGCGGTAATCATCGCAGTCATATCATATTCTGCCGGCCCGATATATTCTGTTTTAACACCGAATGTCACCTCGACATAAAGGTCCTCTGAGACTGCGACAGTACCTGCTGGGCCGCCTGTTTTGTATTGCTTGTTTCTTTTTATGATGCTCGTGGCCGCCATCACAACCGCGAGGATGAGCAGGGGGATAATTAATTTTTTCATTTCCTATTCCTCAGCAAACTCAATTTGAAAATTATAAACAGTTAAAGTTTATCACGAAATTTTCGAAAAGACAAGATGGAAAGAAACAAAGAAGAAGGGAAGGGTTAAGAGTGAAGAGTGAAGGAAAAATTGAACGTAATGAGCAGCGACGCTCATAAGATAATATGCGGAGTGAAGGGCGAGGTCCCAATCGATTTGGGATGCCTTATAAAATTAAGTTGAGAGGAAAAAGCAATAGTTTTTCAGGAGCCGGTCACAATACCAACGACTGAGGAGACCTGGATATTGCCGGCACTATCGTAACCGACAGCAATCAGGTAATAATTTTTTCCTTTTTCGAAGGTTTTCCATGTCAAATTCCAGCCCTTGTAGACGGGATCAGTATCTTCCCCAATGAAATCGAGATTGGCATAAAAGTCTATCTTTGTAACTGTGCCGGCAGAACTTTGAGCGTCAACCAAAATATCTATGTATCGTGTGCTGGGAGGGAAGTAATCGCCAAAGGAGGGCTGGGTAATTTTTACGCTGAAAGGTTCGCAGAACATCCAGTCTCCTGAAAAGACGGCATAATCCGGGAAATTGACAATTCCATCAGGATAAAAATCACCGAAAAGATTTTCTCCTTCCATGAGCCAGGCATAGCTGAGAAAATAGTAAAGGTCCAGGCAGGTGACGCAGCCATCAACATCAATATCGCCCTTTGGCTCATCCTCGAGCAGGAACAATTTTGCCGTTGAAGATATGCCGACGTTATAGTTCGGGTCTTCGAGGATTGTAATATCTATTGTTGAATCGCCGACATAATCGTTGTTATTGATCGGATTGATAAGTACATCAACAGAGGAGGAGCCATCCGGTATGGTAACGATATTTGTGTCTGGGATTGTATTATAATCGATACTATAGACAGCGGTGCCTGACAGTTCGAAACGGACGGCTGTGTCCCCTGATGTAGTATTTCTCGATATCACGAATTTTTCGGGTGCAGTGGCATATTCCGCAACAGTAAGTGATGATGCGTTGACCTTTACGTATTCGTATTGCTGCGGCAGGAAAGATTGAAGTGCATTAAACCATACGGTCGCCATTTTACGATAACCGCTATCGTTTGGATGGACGACGTCGTACATATCAGCGGGGTAACTCAGTGCATTTTCCATATCTACGATAATGATTTTATCACCGGCGGCAATGCGGGCCTGTGCCATAGCGACAACGCCATTGTTGAAGGCGATTGTCTGCGGGACATAACCATCAGTCCTTAGAATAATGCGGGCAAGGATGACGGTAATGTCCGTGCTGTATCTGTCTATTTCGTTAAGTATTGCAGCGACTTTGTTTGGGTCTCCTATATGGTTGGGGGCGAGGGTTATATCATTGGTACCGATATGCAGCAGGACGATTTGGGCGGGATTCGCGGTAAGCCAGTTATAAACATTTGTTGAAAGCCCATCCGTAGTCCAGCCGTCGTGACCTTCGTGGTTTCTATCAAAATCCTGGAAGTATCCGTCAGTGAGGCTTCCGACAAAGTCGATACTGTAAAAGCCTGTTCCAACCAGGGATTTGTAAAGTGCCCTTCGGTAGCCGTCACCGTATGAGCTTCCCCAGTAGCCCCTTGTGATGGAATCTCCGAGAGGCATTATTTTGATGGGAGATGCTCCAAGTGCATCAAGAGAGATAATAAGAAGAATAACCAGAAAAATAAAAGGACGGATATGGCAGGTGGAGGATTTTGATGAATAAAGCATAATTACCCTTTCTCCTTAAACAGGTGTGAATATTCAAATAACCCAAGAATTTGCATTTTTTAAAGGCGGCCCTTAAAAAGGGCTGTTCTACGATGGTATTATTGTATCAATAATATCGTTGAAATGTCAAGCCTATTTCGTATGTTTTGGGCTTTAGTTAAGGGCAATCCGGGCCGCAAGCGATATACAGGCCTGCTGTATGAAAATTCACAGGACCTCCGGAACTGGTGACAATTATTTCGGCCTGTTCATTTTTAGGTAGAAAATCAATGCTGCACAGGCTGTAATATTCAGATTCCAGCGAATCAGCCGACACACAAATAAATGAGGGTGATTTTTCATAAAAGCCGGTCTGGGTAATCAGATAGCCATAGTCAAGGACGTACAAACTGATGTTGTCGAAACCAGCAAGAGCATAGTCCGGTGTATTAAGCCTGTAAACTGGGCCTGTTGTTTGGCCTGTGGGTGTATCTATTAAAGCGGCCAGCCTCAGCAGCATCGCAATTGCTGCAAGAATCGGCAGTTCTCGGGTTTTGAATATATGTTTGTTCATAATTTCTCCTCTCATATTCCTGATTTTAGTTTAAATAAATTTCGGGATGACTTCCTGGCCTTCGGAGCCGGTCTTCCATAATGCGGTCTGGGCAGATGAAATTTTATGCCCGAAGCATTGAAAAATGCCGGGATTGTGTGAAAGTGTATCGGGTTGTAACTGCTTCCCTTTCTGCCCATACAAATGTCCTCTTTCTTAACACTATCAATAATTTTTACTGTTCTACCAGTACAAAATAACATTTTCTAAAATAC
>JBFZBH010000324.1:0-2854 GCA_041308525.1 Phycisphaerae bacterium
TGATTCGCGACCCCTGGACAACAGCAGTAATAATAATTGTCAACCTTATTAAGATGCCCGCAGTCGCAGTAATACTGATTGGCGTGCTTACCTTAACATTTACCTTCCTGTTCTTTGTGCTTGTAAAACCGAAACTCCTCAAGTATAACCGAAACCGCCTTGTGGAGAAAACCGCCATCTCAGCGTTCATCATAATATTCTCGCTTGGCACATATACAGTGATAGCAAAAAGTGAATCAGTAAATCCTGCAACATTAGAGATGCGGTATAACTGCCAGCTCCAGGCTGCAACAAACCTGATAGATTACGGAATTGAAACCAAAGCAGATTCGAAGCTGCCCGGACGGCATATACCTTTCCGGGACGAAATTAATATTTCATTAAAGCAAAATACACCTGGGAAAAATTATAATGTCGTCATTATAGTTCTCGAAGGCGTTCAGTATAAATACACATCGCTTTATGACCATAAGAACAATCTAACACCTTACCTGTTAAATCTGGCAAGGGAAGGAGCGGAATTCACACATACCCGCTCTTCATTTACATACAGCACCAAGGCTATATTCTCTCTTATGACGGGCAGATACCCGTCTGCGACTTTCGAACTGCCGGAAACACTGCCGCAGAAACAACCTTATGCAAGCATCGCGACTATACTAGAGGACAAGCTCAATTACAGAACAGCTTATTTTCTATCAGCCAAGGGGGAATTCGAATGCGGGCCGGGGCTTGTTCACAATCTCGGTTTCGATAAATTTTGGGCAAGGGAATGCCTCCCAGGCACCGACAGTTACATCGGATATTTAAGCTCCGACGAATATGCGATGATAAAGCCGATTACAGAATGGATTGCCAGCGACAGTAAACCCTTCGTTTTGTCCGTTGTATGTTCAGTGACCCATGACCCTTATGAACCTCCTCGATGGTATGCTCCGGCGGCAAAAGAGCCTGTCGGGCGATATCAGCAGGCTATTACTTACACCGATTCGTTTATCAGCGCTCTCGACAGCGAGCTTGCGAAAATGAATCTGAAAGACAACACTATTTTTTGTGTTCTCAGCGACCATGGTGAGGCATTCGGCGAGCACGGACAGTTCACTCATGAAGGGATGGGTTATGAAGAAGCCCTTCGGGTGCCTTTTGTTATAAGATGCCCCGGCCTTATAAGCGGGGGGACGAAGGTCTCCGCACCTGTCAGCTTAATCGATGTTGTCCCGACAATCCTGAACCTTGCAGGGCTCGAAGTTAAGGGCGCGGGATTCGACGGCCTGAATGCATTAGGGCTGATTCCTGAAGATAGAAAAGTTTTCTTTGTCGGCGGAATGTATGATGCGCCGCTTGGTTACGTAGAAGGAAAGAAGAAATTCATTTACGAAAAGGCATCCGGACAAGTGTATGCTTACGATTTAGGCAGCGACCCGTTAGAGCTTTCTCAGATTAAAATTGATGAGCCTAAAAAAGTTATCGATGAAATTACCGGCTGGCATAAAGCACACATTCTTGAGCTTGATGACAATCGGCACGGACAGAAGTTATTTTTTGGCAACTGGCTGATTAAATGGAAAAAAAATGTTGCCCGTGCTCGATATCAAAAATCCCCCGAACTCGCAAAACAATTCTAAAACACTTTTTCAACTTTCAGCTCCCGTAGATGTCGGATTTTGTAATCTCACGTAAAAGAGATGTTGCGTAACATCCGGAGTCGAGTTCGAAATGGAATTCAAGGAAGGGGCTTGTCTCATCCTGACCGGTTTTTATCTGCCAGTCGTGCGGCTGAAAACGAATTGGACGACGGCCGCCGCGTCCGCCGAAACGTTTCATTCGAGTAAAATCCTGCTCATCGAGACAAACTTCCTCAAGAACAGGATTTTCAATATCGCCAGCCAGGCCGGATAATCTGGCCATTCGATGTCCAATAAGAGGCCCTGTAGGACTTATCTCGAAATTATCACACCGCGGCTGCTCTTTTTGCGCATCCTCAATATAGAAACATGCCCCATTATCATGCTTATAAGCCATATCGCCGACAAAAACTTTGTCAATTGCGGGCATGCGGGCAGCTATTACCTTGTTGAAAATATAAGACTGAAACGAGGAAATAAAAAATCCTTTCAGGCGATTATCCAATGATTTGTATGTCTTCTTTTTATTAAGTTTGTATTTAATTAAAATTTTAAGCGTGTGCCGCTGCTCGCGGAAATCCATCGGCCAGCTTTCCATAGCTTTCTCGTAATCGCCCTGCTCGTAAAAAGTGCAGGCGGTCACAATTGCCGGTATGTCCCAGGCTTGCGGCCGTCCCAGAAATAAATCCATAAATTCCTCCGGCTGCCCCTTTATAACCGCCCTGCCGAGAAGATGTGTGTTCTGCCGGTTGCCGAACCGCTGGGGACCGAAATAATTCGGAGCACCCCTCCGTTCCAATAAAGCTAAAATCTTTTCAGCCTGCACCGCTGACTGGTCTAAAGGCTCCTTAACATTGCGAACCTTGATAATAAAACGGTTGCTTTTAAGGTGACCTATCTTTAGTTTGTTTTCGTGACGCCTGACACCGAGAATAGTTACTCTCGGAATCTGCAATTGCAGAATTTGTTCAGGCTCGACATGCTCAACCGAAATCCATTGCCTCGTGACCGCCCGGGCATCTTTGAGGCCCGCAGCTCCAAATAAACGGTGCGGCACACCCAGCGCAATTGCAAGCCTTCGAATGGCTTCTGAAGTCGTAATGCCGCGCTTTTCAATAAGGATGAAGGAGTGGGTACCGCTTCCGCTGGCTTTATATAATGGGACTTCTTCTACGAGAAAATCGTCGTATGTATGTCTTATCGAGCCGCCGATTCCCTCCATATCTCCC
>JBFZBH010000325.1:0-2831 GCA_041308525.1 Phycisphaerae bacterium
GCTCTTCCGATCTAAGCACTTCTTTCCTCGAGCGATTCAGCATCGCTATAAATCCAGCTAATCAAAGGCAGCAGAGGGAAAAAAAGGACGAGGAAAACAATAAGTTTGATTATTGATATATATCCGCCGTACTCGATGGCAGCAAAGGCTAATTGAAATTCAGGCATAATCGCTCCGTTAGAGTGTTGAAATTTATATCATAGAATTCCGCTTGTAGAAGTCCTGATTCCCTTGAGGGTCATTTTCAATTCTTCGGGATTGGGTGCATAAGAGTAGGCCACCTTTGGATCAATGCTGCCGTTAAGAACAAGGTCGCTGAGGCTTTTAGTAAAGTCCTGCATCCCCTCATTTTCGCAGGACCTGATAACCGTGGGCAGGTCGTTTTCCCGTCCTTCAGAAATCAGCTTTCTGACAGTGGGATTTGCAATCAGGATTTCAATAGCAGGGACCCTGTCAACGCCTTTCTTAATGCTTGGCAACAGAAGCTGGCTGACGATGGCCTTGAGAGTAAGGCCTAAAAGCTGTCTTACGAGGTCTCTTTCAGACTGGGGGAACAGGTCAAGCATACGCTGGATTGCCTGGGATGAGTTTGCAGAGTGCAGTGTTCCGAAAACGAGGTGTCCTGTTTCTGCAGCACGCATTCCCGCAGTAACAGTTTCAGAGTCTCGCATTTCACCGATGAGAACGACATCGGGGTCCTCACGCATCATATATCTTAAAGCTTCGTTATAATCCGAGACGTCGATTCCGATTTCACGCTGTGAGATAATTGCCTTGCTGTCCTTGAAGGTGTATTCGATGGGGTCTTCGATTGTGATGATATGACAGTGCTGGGTGCGGCTGATATAGTCTATCATAGCGGCGATTGTTGTGCTTTTTCCGCAGCCGGTGGGACCGACAACAAGTATCAAGCCCTGTGCATCATCGGAAATCTTCTGCAGCACTGTCCCAGGCAGGTGCAGGTCTTCGAAGGGAGGAACTAATGAGTTGACTCTTCTTGCAGCCATACTTATCACGCCTCTTTGGCGGAAGATATTGATTCGGAAACGGTCGTTTCCTCCGACTTCATAGGCGAAGTCGATAGTTCCATGCTCGAGGAAAAACTCTTTTTGAGCAGGACTGAGAATTTCGAAGACGAGGATTTCTAATCTCTCAGGTGTCATAATTTCGCCGGTTGTGTTTTTAAGTTCGCCATAAACGCGCAGTTTGGGGGGCTGTCCGACTTTAAGGTGTAAATCACTTGCCCTTGTTTTAATGGCTGCCTTGAAATATTTGTCTAATTCAGGCTCATGGTTTAGCCGGATATGCGTATCGATTGGTTGGCCTTTTGTCATAAGTTCAGTAATGCTCCTAAGTTAATAGTTTTTTCATTTTTGTCATCCTGAGCGAAGCTAAGAACCTCTTTCTATATATAAGAGCGGATAGTTGCCTTCGATTCAGCCTGACAAATAACAAATTATGTTATTAAACACATCATTATAACATATTACCGGAGCTTTATGCAAAGTTCATTTTTTATGGTTTTAGAGCCTTGCAGAAAGCACCCCATCCTGCTGATGTTCTTTTACGTCAACATCCTTCTCATTATTTAATTTATTATACCGATTCAGGCTGATTATGTCAATAATTGAATCAAAAAGAGCCGTAATTTAAGCCTTAGAAGGGGGTTAGGGATTCCGGTACAGAGGATTTAACCGATAAATTCATTGATATGTTGACAATTATGTTGTATTAGGTTAAATTTTAAGGCGTTGGCAGAATCTAATTTGAAAGGCAGGTCACGGACAGAAAATTATGGCGAAAGTAACGCTGCCTGACGGCAGTATATTGGAAGTAGCGAACAACACGACAGCATATCAGATAGCCGGTCAGATCGGCCAGAGGCTGGCTAAGGACGCTGTAGCAGCCAGAATAAACGGGAGGCTTGCGGATTTAAATACTCTGCTTGCCGGCGATGTAAAACTCCAGATAATTACAGGCAGAGACCCGGAAGGGCTCCAGGTATTGCGGCATAGCTGTGCGCATATTATGGCTGAGGCGATTTGCCGGATCTGGCCGGATACGAAACTGGTATACGGTCCAACCGTGGAAAACGGTTTCTATTATGATGTGGACCTCGATTCACCTATCTCGCCATCGGATTTCGAGCGTATCGAACAGGAGATGGAAACAATCGTCAAGGCCGACAAGCCGATTAAAAGAAAAGAGATGACAAGGCAGGATGCCCTTGCAAAGATGTCATCGGACAAATATAAGCTTGATAATATAAACCGCGCGGAAGGAGATATTATAAGTTTTTATTCTCATGGTGATGGTTTCGAAGATTTGTGCCGCGGCCCGCACATACCCAGTACCGGCAGGGCGGGAAGTTTTAAGATTATGTCGGTTGCAGGTGCATACTGGCACGGCGACCCGACACAGAAAATGCTTCAGCGGGTTTACGGAACCTGCTGGCCGACCAAAAAAGAGCTTGATGAATATCTGCAGCGGCTCGAAGAAGCGAAGAAGCGCGACCACAGGGTGCTCGGAAAGCAGCTTGATTTGTTCAGTTTCCACGATGAGGGACCCGGCTTTGCGTTTATGCATCCTAAGGGAATGATAATCTGGAATGCGATTGTCGATTTCTGGCGAGGAGTGCACAGAAAATACGGATACAGCGAGATAAAGACGCCGATTATCCTCAACGAGGAGCTTTGGCACCGCAGCGGCCACTGGGACAACTACAAGGAAAATATGTATTTCAGCGAGATAGACGGAATGGGCTATGCGATAAAGCCGATGAACTGTCCGGGGTGCTGCCTGGTTTACAGGTCAACCCAGCATTCGTACCG
>JBFZBH010000326.1:0-2831 GCA_041308525.1 Phycisphaerae bacterium
GACTGGAACTTCCGAGGATTTGCTGATGCACGAAACAATGCTGGCACAAAATATTGCTGCAGCAATTCGCTCAGAGGCGGACAAACAGGAAGGCAGGCCTGTTAGCGCGAAAATAAGCTGCGGTTTTCTTTCGGCAGTCAACGATGAGCTTTTACAGGAGGCATTCGGATTTATCTGTAAAGGCACCGGTCTCGAAGGAATGAAATTATATATCGAGCACAGGCCGATTCGCAGCATCTGTAAAAAATGTTCAAAGGAATTTAATGTCGAGCTATCTAATCCGATATGTGCGTTCTGCGGCAGTGAGGATTTCGAACTTCTGCCGGAAGCGCCGGTCATACTGGAGGAAATAGAATTTGAAAACGCCAAGAACAATGAAAATTAAAGTCGATAAAAATATACTGGCTGCAAACGAAGAATATGCGACAAAAAACAGGCAGATATTCAACCAAAACGGCATATTGTGCTTTAATATGATTTCATCTCCCGGTTCCGGCAAGACAGCCATTCTTGCGAAAACGATAACGGATTTGAAGGAAAAAATCAGAATTGCTGTAATAGAAGGCGACATTCAAACGGATTTTGATGCCAAACGGATAAGTGCAGCAGGTGCCAGGGCAATTCAGATAAATACAGAAGGCGCGTGCCATTTGTCTGCGGCACAGGTAAATAATGCACTAGAACGACTGCCTTTGGACAAGCTCGATTTAATCTTCATAGAAAATGTCGGCAACCTTGTATGCCCATCTGCTCTCGAGCTTGGCGAAGATTTCAAGATAGCTGTTTTGTCAGTCGCTGAAGGCGATGACAAGCCTGCAAAGTATCCTGCGCTTTTTGCGAAATCGAAAGTGCTGTTAATTAATAAAATCGATATGCTCAAAACTGGAGTCGTTGATTTCGATTTAGATAGAGTCAGGCGCGACGCTTCAAGACTAAATAAAAACATCGGGATTTTCGAGATTTCGGCAAAGTCAGGCGATGGAATGAGCGGCTGGTACGATTGGCTGCAGGAAATGGTGCAATCGAGAAAATGAAGAAACTCTTCAAGGCGCACTTCCCACGCACTTCCCTAAAAAGTTTGACAATATATCCTCAAATCAATTATATTGGAGGGCAAATCTTGCGCCCGTAGCTCAGCAGGATAGAGCGTCGGTTTCCTAAACCGAAGGTCGGAGGTTCGAGTCCCCCCGAGCGCATTAAAAAATACAATGTCTAACGGACTAATCCCAGCCCTTTTTCACATTACCATAACCCAAAAATTTTAAAATATTGGACTTTTACAGTGACATATTATGACACCGTTGGGGATAATTTATAAATTAAATGGATTGAACAAGCTTTATTTTTCAAGACTCTTATAAAAAGAGTCGAAATATATATCAGGAACGTTCTTATAAAGGGATGGAGAGAGATTTTTACAAAGGAAGCTTAAATGGTCGCATCAAAAAAAACAAAAATCGGGGACATACTCATAGAGAAACGTTTTTGCACCTCGAAACAAATCAGATATGCCCTTAAAATTCAGCCGCAGCTTCAAACCAAAGACCTTGGCACGATTCTTCTGGAACTTGCATACGTAACAAAAGAACAGCTTGAAGAAGCCCTCGAAGAGCAGAGAAAAAACTTGCTCGAACTGCAGAAAAGCCAAATTTAAAAAACATCGGAAAATTTAGATTTCTCTGGCTTTCGATGGTTTTCACTTCAGAGATAAAGAAAAATCCGGCAATTTATCAAGCGTTTTAGTTTAAGGACCTTTATAGATTTTTAAAACTGGTTTCTCCACCGTTGAGAAGATAAACGAGGGGTAGCGCCCTATCTGCACCTTCGATAAATTTCGGCCGTGCAGACCAGGGCGCAACATTCAGAACACCCGTCAGATCCATCCAGTGCTGAAGACGCGCCACTGGCAGGTTCCAAACCATATGAAAATGATTTGCCGGGGCATACTGTTTATACTCAATCATATTCGCATATTTGGGAATAACAAAGGTATGCGGCCAGTTCCAGTTGGTAAGATTGCACATAGCTTTTTCGAGCTTTTTCGGCACTTCAGTTGTAACAGCCTCATCCCAAAACAGGCTGAATTTATCTGTTAGGCTGCTGTAAGCCATTCTTCCTGCAATTCCTTTTAAGCCCGCTGGGCTTACAAAGGTAACACTGTTACCACCGCCGGGGAAATAATACTCATCTGCGAGAGGCATTAGAATATTTTTCATAATACTGCTGACAGAAGAGCCAGGCAGAGCGGCCCAATTTAGAGAAGCGCTTCCGGAATTATTGCCATCAACAAGACCTTTCAGAACATAATCAGCTTTTGGCGGAATCTTAACTCCGATTTTTTTAGCAAGCGCCTGAATCTCCCAAGCTTCCCAGGCCTTTCGAAAATCCATAAACAGGGGCGGATTGCCGCCGCTTAGATAAGTGAATGCCAGCATTGTCAACAGGCCCTGGGTATCGGCTTCTGTTGCGAAAGGCATCGGGGCTTTTTGGCCGTTATGGTCGAAGGTGCTATTAAAAAGTGATTCCATAATATCTGCGACCGGCAAAGGAATGCCTCGTTTGTCGCTTGTCCATTCGAGCTGACTCATAAATCCGCCGCCGACCGCGTTGAGGTCTGCCAAAAGTTTGCGGCAAATAAGATACATCACCAAACTCTGGTTGAAGCGCTCACTATCCGCATCGGATTTAAGCTCAAGCCGCTTGCCGACATGTTTATCAATCCAGTTTCGAAGCTCATTCAATTCTTCTTTATCATAAGAGGCCTTTTGAAGCATATCTGAAAGAAGTTTCATATCCAGCCGGGTAATCTCCAGTCCGAAGGTGTTACGAGT